>JAUVYC010000052.1 GCA_030603285.1 Spirochaetota bacterium | reverse complement strand
CCCCTTTCAAGCCTTATATCTATGATATTCCCCACACCGAGCTCGATGCTCCCCTTGTCCACAGCGCTGTGCTCTGCCATCACCGCAAGCGGTGCAAAACAAAAAATGAAAAACATGGTAACCACAAGAATCTTTTTCATCGCAGATTCCTCCTTTAAAAAAATTAATTAACTTCAGTATATGATAAATATTATTTTAGTCAAGTTATAATTGTAAATATTTATTTTTTCTTCATATATTATATTTATTTTACGAATTGAAATAAGGTATAATTAATTACAGTACTATGTCCCCAAGTTTTCAGGTTTTTAAAAAAGATTCAGATTTATTTTTTGGTCATTACCCATTGACTAAATTTGGATAATATCTATTGACCAAAATGTTAATGGATATTATAATAAAAAAATGATTGAAGAATTAGATATCCATAACCAATTTAAGGAATCAATATCCCGGTTTAAAAACTTCGATCCACATCTTAAAAGAATAAGCAGTGTTCCATTTGTGTACAGGTCTCCTTTACTGGGTGAAGAGACCTTCCATTCTTCGGGAATATATTTGATAACCGGGGGAAGACAGGTCGGAAAAACT
Source organism: Spirochaetota bacterium (assembly GCA_030603285.1). Taxonomy (GTDB): domain Bacteria; phylum Spirochaetota; class B62-G9; order B62-G9; family DRHN01; genus JAUVYC01. The sequence goes on along the minus strand of JAUVYC010000052.1, from coordinate 11,503 downwards.
ACATTTTTAAAACAGTTTATTGTAAAACTTGTTACAGAAAGAAAAATTAGACCAGAAAATATTTTCTTTTTAACCGGAGAGATAATAGAGGATCATTACATCTTAAGGAGAATCATAAGTCAGTTTTATGAAAATATTACCTCTCATGGATATCTGTTTGTAGATGAAATTAATTATATACGCGACTGGGATAAGTCCATAAAGTATCTGTCAGATGCCGGCTTTTTTGATGATATATCAGTAATTTTAACAGGATCTGATAGTCAGATTCTAAGAATCTCAATGAAGCGTTTTGCCGGCAGACGCGGAGCCTCTGATAGGGTGGATTTTGATTTTCATCCATTATCATTTAAGGAGTTTGTTTGTTTAGCCAGAAAGGATTTGAAACCATTATGTGACAGGATTGTAGCACATCCCCTTACTGCTGTTCTTAAGGGATATGAAAATGAACATAATAAGCTGACAGAACTATTGTATGAATATCTGATTCATGGTGGATATTTACCTGCAATTAATGAATATCATCTTAACAAAACCATTTCAAAATCGGTAATGAATACTTATATACACTGGATAATTGGTGACATTTTAAAGTACAACAAAAATGAGAACTATCTGTTTGAAATATTAAGAGGAATTAAATCAACGTATGGCAGTCAGATTTCATGGCATAGTTTAAGTAAATTTCTATCTATAGAGCATCATAAAACTGTGTCTGATTACTGCGGTATTTTGGAGTCAATACATGTTTTGCACATTCAAGAGGCAATTTTGGAACATAAACTTACTGGTGCTCCTAAAAAGAACAGGAAGATATATTTTCGCGATCCCTTTATAGACCATGCAATAACGAACTACTTGAATCCGGATATGAAAATAAAAACGCTGAAAGAAATAATTCAGAATAATGTTGAAGCCTCCGCGTATATTGAATCCGTCTGTGTTGATCATTGTAAACGTTGGTTGCCTACCTATTACATTAAGGGGAACAAAGGAGAGGTTGATTTAGCCCTGGTGAAAAATAATAAAATGTACCCAATAGAAGTAAAGTGGACCGGCCAGATAAGGGAAAATGATTTAAAACAGATCAGGACATACGAAAATGGAATCGTGTTGACACCCAGGAGTTCAGTTAAAAAGATGTTTAACAGTTTTGTGCCCCTGGTTAGATTTTTAATTCATGTCAGTGGGAATCAATTAAATATTGAGTAGCAGTCCTCTATAGAAATCCACTGTAAACGGCAGATATCCCTTGTATAATTTGGAGATAAAATATCTTTGAAGTAGAACCTTCTCGAAAAACAATTATCCTGATTACGAGTTGTAATAAACCTGGAGGGCTTTTAATATGCTTTTCAAACTTCTCTTTTTTCGATAGGCAGCTCTTACAGGATTAATACGTCCCCTGCTTGCTGTAATAATTCAAAAAACGGGAACCGTCAGGAAGAACAAGCTCTGACCCAATTGTGTTCCGCTCAGGTCCCCGAAAGAAATTATATTGAGCTTATTTAAAATCACGGTCTTACCTCATTTATAAGATGATATGCTGTCTGGAGAGCTTCACGGTCTTTTTCCTCTATGAGTCTCTTGAGTAAAAGGTAGGGAAAAGACCCCTTCGTAAACTCCTCTTCAATTACCTCAGGCGTAATCTCTTCCAGGACACCGCTGTCATCAATGTGTAGGTAAAAAAGTTTCCCCTTAAGCGCATCCCTCACCGCAGGTAATTCTCCATACTCTTCCCTGGGGAGCCTTCCTGTAAAATACAGTCTTAAAAGAGTATTTTTGTATTCAGAGGCTGAATACCTTTTTATCACAGGCTCAATATCTTTTAATGAATGAATCTCAATTTTTTCCTCCTCAAAACGCAAGCTGCCTGTCACAACACTTTCATAAGTAATCTTTTTCCGTTCATCAATTTCCATTACCCATGCAGTGCCCGGGTGACGGCAGTCAAAGCCATCCGGTTCCGGCGTCCCTGGTATAAAAAGTGTATTTAATTCAGTTTTTACCGTAGGAAACTGCGCATGCGTGTGCCCGATTATCCATGCATCAAGCCCCATCCCTTCCAGCTCAGGAGTGTTCATTGGGAAATAATGCTGGTCAGCATCAGGAGAGAATCCCTCGATACTTCCATGCGCAATCCCGATATGAAGAAAAACATTGGTATCTTTATCAATTTCTTTTATCCATGAAACGGTATTCATGGCTGAATGCTTTGAATCACATGGCCCGGCGTAAAGGTTAATATCAAGGTCATAATGACTGAGCGGATATACATCTTTTTTATCTATGAGCTTTACCAGGTCTCCGGCTTCTTCCCTGAATGTCTTCCATAAGGTACTGTCACTGCCCGAATAGTAATCATGATTTCCCGGAAGAACTGCTGCTATTTTTCCCTGGAAACTATTCAGCAGATGAGCAGCACGTATAATATCTTTTTTAGAGACACTGAGGCGGTCAAACAGGTCGCCTGCTATAATAAAAAGGTCGCACTCCTTTTTATTCGCCAGATCAACAAGCATGTTAAGCGTTTCAAACCGAGCTTCACTGAGCTCGGCCTGCACCTCCGGGTAAGCCGAAAACTTCATTCCCAGATGAAGATCAGCAGCTGCAAATATCTTTACAAGCATTATCCCCTGCTCCCGAGGTTGTGTCATTTAATTGATTAAATTTTGCATAATCCAGCCAATAAAGCAAGTATATTATAACTATTTCTCATGTATTTAGTACCTTAATCCTGATTTTCTTGCCCAATAGGCACAAACTTTAGTTTGCAAGAAAATATCTTTATAATCTTGAATGTGGCTTGTCCACATTAGGGAAATATCTATCAAAGATAAATAATTCTTGATGCAGGGTATTTTTAATAAGTATAATATAAAGGTTTTATGGAGGTAAAAAATGGGGGTTCAGACTTTTTCATTTCATGTGAATACAAAGGGCGAAACAGACATTATTGATATTACAAAAGAAGTTCAGGATGCACTCAGCAAAAGCAGTTTTACTTCAGGTATTGCAGCGGTATTTATTTCAGGGTCAACAGCGGGAATTACCACAATCGAGTATGAAAGCGGGCTTATAAAAGACATTAAAGACGCTTATGAACGGCTTGCACCGAGAAATGGCAGCTATGAACACAATCTAAGATGGGGCGATGGAAACGGCTATGCCCATATTCGTGCTTCATTCGCAGGCCAGGATGCAACTGTGCCCTTTTCTGACCACAGGCTCATCCTTGGGACATGGCAGCAAATAATCCTTATAGATTTTGATAACCGCTCAAGAAAAAGAGAGGTCATCGTCCAGCTAATCGGGGAATAACGACCTTAACAGTTCATTTTTAAACTTCATGCTGATTTAGGTTTTAACAGGCACAAATTATTAAAATACGGCGATTCCAAATATGACGCTCTAAAAGCTGAAAAAGTAGCGCCAGCAAAAACTTTTAAAATACTTTTTATCTGGAAAAGGAGTGTTGAAAAACGTGAAACGAAATATTATTTCATTAATTTTTCTCTGCTGTCTTTTTCTGTGTGTGGCTCTGACGGTTTATGCAGGCGACAGAGCCTTACATACAGCCCATTCTCTTGAGGAAAAAGGTATATCTCCCCTCCTGGTTACAGGCCTTATTTCAATGGTACCCATTTTTGAGCTCAGGGGAGGGATTCCCATAGGGATTGCAGTATTAAAACAGAATCCTTTTCTGATATACTTCATTGCTGTTTTTTTTAATTTAATCCCTGTTTTCCCTCTTCTTCTCTTTCTAAACCCTGTTAAAAAGCTGCTTGAAAAACTGCCTGTTTTCAGAGGATTTTTCAGCTTTCTCACAAGGAAAGCGGAAAAAAATAAGAGGATTGTGGAAAAATATGAGGAGTTCGGCTTAATGCTTTTTGTTGCTATTCCACTTCCTGTCACAGGAGCATGGACCGGCTCACTCGTTGCAGTGTTTATGGGTCTAAAAATTGTAAAATCATTTCTGTTTATTGCAGGAGGAGTATTGATTGCCGGAGTTATTGTAACTCTTCTTACAATTCTTGGTAAAGCCGGCATTGCAGCTGCTGCTGTAATTCTTTTAACCTTTTCTGCGGTATACGTTATTAATATCATCAAAGAACGCAGAAAAATTACAAGGGTGCGTTCGTAAAATTTCAATATCACCTTCAGGTTCAGAAAATAATCGTTATAAACTAAATATTTAAGCCCATCTATCCATCATAAAACATTTTAATTATCAACATTGACAATAAAGAAAACGTTGTACAATTTAGACATTTATGATCCGGTAAATTAAAATATGAAAAAGATAAATAAACTTCTATTAATCTCTGTTATTTCTCCGTTATTCCTCTTGACAGGTATAAGTATCTACTCTACCGATACAGCTATCTTTCGGGAAATCCAAAACTCAAAAAAGATGAAAGAGGTGCAAGCAATTTTCAGAGCATATGGTGATCTGATCGATAACATTGAAAGACAGGGTGAAGATATTGTTTTTATAATCAGGGGGAGACCCATTTATTATAAAAATGGGAAAATGCTGTCAGAGGAACACCTGTCACACTACCCGGACTATAATTCTTTTTTTTATTACTACCGGAAAGGTTCGCTAAAAGGGCCTCCAGACCCCGTTCCGTTTCCTTATAACCGGTCAAATGATTTTTTAAACGCTCTGCTGGGAGACACAGAAAAAGAAATCAGAGATTCGAGCACATGGATAGGGTTTCTTGGACACCAGGTATTTGTACACCGTCTATGTATCGAACCATTAAAAAAGATCGACATGAAAATCAATGAATACACCGAAGCTTCAAAGGAAGTACAGGAGTTTATATCCAGCATATCGGTCATCTATTCAATGAAACGGAGAAAAGTAGCAGGGACGGACAATTTGAGTTATCATTCTTATGGTCTTGCCTTAGATTTAATACCCAAAAGTTATACGAATAAACAGGTATACTGGAAATGGAGTTCGGTATTCAATCCTGATTGGGGGAATATCCCTCTATCCCGGCGATGGCTTCCTCCTGCCGAGATTATTGATGCCTTTGAAGAAAACGGATTCGTCTGGGGTGGGAAATGGTATCATTTTGACAATGTACATTTTGAATACAGACCCGAAATTCTCTACCTCACCGGAGATGCATTTGATTAGCGCAACATCCTCCCCTCACAGAGAGTCATTATCTTAAATTCCTGCATTCGCCAATTCCATTTCAAGTTCCTGGCAACAATTGTATAAAGAGTGTATGTCTCAATATTTATTATCAAACTCTTCTATCAATCTTAATTCCCATTTTTTTGTAATAGTGATATTTTCTGGCTAGGTGCTTACATAAATGCCCATTACCGCATCCCACTTCGAGATCATTTTGATTTTCTTTTAAATTTACATGTCGCAATAATTTTTCTATGTGTTCAATACAATGTTTAACATGCTTTTTGAAATTCAATTCAATTTTAATGGGAGGTATCATAAAGGTTTTAGGGATTGACTTGCACTCAAATGGCTTTAGTTGCTGTTTTCTGTATGAAGATGGTATGATCTGAAAACAGAGTATATAGAGAAAAAAGGTAAGATCAGGATGGCTTTGCAAAGGAGAATGTTCACAGAGATATATCAGATGCTAAAGAAAGAAGAATATCATTATTCCAGGGATGAGAATAACCATTACTGAAAAAAATATGTGACCCAATTTCGCACAACAAACGAAGGGTTGGCGAAGTTGAGCGACCGGCAAAGCCGGTCTGGCATGCGATTTTGCTTTTCTTCACCTACCACTTTGCCTTTAAATGTTGCTGAAATTTTCAACACTGTTCAAGTAAATACACCAGGAAAGCAAATACTTTACAAAATTCGTGACAGCAGCACAATTTAGACCGAGCGAAGCGGAGCTGCCAACCCGCAGTTATACAAAGTGGGCGCGCCTCTCAAGGCTCTATTCCCAATCGCTGCCCGTATTGCTATTGTTAAACAGATTTCTTTGGGAAAAACATCCCCACACGTCGTTTATAGTCAATATACGTTTCCCCATACCGTATTATCAAGTCTTTCTCTTCTTCCACACAAAACAAATAGAAGATCGGAAACCATATGAGGGAAAATAGTGTCAAGAAAGGGGAATGCAAGAGAAATGCAATCACAAACCATACAAACACTTCACCTAATGCTTGCGGATGTCGTATACGTTTGTATATTCCACTATACATCGTATGGTCTTTATTAGGCGCAATCGCTTCTTTTCCAGCATATTTCAATCCGATAAACATGATCCATAGACTTGGTATACTGATCGCCATAGCGATCCCTACAGAAACCCAATAGGGCCAGGAGAATTGCATGTGTACGGGAATCGGGAGAGGAACGAAACGGTAGCCTACATACGTCACAGCAACGATGAGTTCGAATACAGAGGCAAGAATTCTGTACCACTTGCACCGTACATATGCGATTGCTCCAAGGTTTTTTTCAAGTGCCGCGGGATGAACACTTTTTACGTAGAAGAAAGTACAGAGGAAGGAGGAGATGATCATAATGCCCAAATTGACGAAAGCAAACATACTATTATCCTTCTTGCCTTTTGCGCATTTAAAATTAATCATTTTTCGTTCAAAATCAAAATCTTAAAGAAAAAGTCACAATTTTACCGTCGAGCATACAATACACATCCCACCTGAACAGCAACATCTGGCAATCCTTCGGATTGTACGTTATTATGGTCTCTATTTTTTGCCAGAACTTTTTCTGATCTTCTATTTTTTTTGCAAAACAGCAGCAATCATGTTATTCTGTATTTAAAACATATATGCTTTGCCTCTTCAGTTACACAGGTGTATTATACATAATTTGCACACTAACACTCGGGGAGTACGTTTGTAAGAAACTAAAAACAAGGAGCATGGTATTGTCTAAAGCCCTTCTCTTTTCAGGGACATCATGGTCATCCCTTGTGGAGCAAAAACAGGAATGGCTGGGAGAGTCTCCAGGCAAAACGGTTTGTGTCATAGCTCCATGGTTAAATTCGGATGAAATAACCAGAGCCCTTAACGGTTCCTTGCCCGCCTGTGCAGTATATACCACAGAAGATATCCTTCAATACTATTTGCAGCAATCTGACGGGGACAAATGCTCCAAAAGTTCACTTCTTTCCAAACAGGCTGTAGATTATCTGCTCGATACCATCATAAGGAAAAGCTCTGAAGATTCTTTACCGGATACCGCATCCCAATCTGAATCTGTGTCACGATACTTGAATATTGAGTCACAGCGATCCGGATATATCAGAGCTTTGGGGGAGTTTATCTATAATTTCAGGAAAACCTACCACGAGGAGCTTTTGCCAACGCTTACCGGTTTCCTTGATGGAAAACTATCAGCAAAGGAAAGGGATCTGATTGATATTCATGATGAATACGAGCAATTACTCGATGAAAAAGAACTATTTGATTACCGGCGGGCCGTCCTCTTCTTTTTAGAAAACCAGAAGAATAAAATATCGGAAGCTATCCAGAAAGAGATGGAGAATGCCACACTCATCCTTCTTGGATTCAGCAGCCTGACTAATATTGATTACAAACTGCTAATATGGATGGTCAATCGTTTCAGGCGGAGTGTTATCCTCACCTGCAGAAATCCGAATGCTTCCCGGTTGACCTTTAGAGTTCAAAAATCCCTTGAGAATCTAATCAACGAGGTGAATAACTCCCAGGCTGAAGAGGCGGAAGAAAAAAACATCACATCTGCCCCTAAAGCTGATTCCTCTCTCCTCCCCCTGGCTGAGCTCATCTTTTCGGATGTTAAAAGTTCTCCTCTGCCGGATCATGCCTCCCGTGTAAAGATATCCCAGGCAAATAGCAGGTATCAGGAAGTAATTCTCATAGCCAGAACCATCAGGAAACTCATTCTGGAAAAAACTCCTTACAGCCGGATTCGAGTTATATTTCCCGCTCTTGAAATATATACCTCCCTTCTAATTGAGGTTTTCCCCCGATATAAAATTCCATATACACTTTCAACAGGAACCCCCCTTAAATTATATCCTCTGGCGCAAACAATTCAAAATCTGATCAGCCAGGCCGTGACACCCAATCCATTCCCTCTGCGAGAGAGGATATTCTCCTCTCCCTATTTATCCTTTTCATGCGAGGTAGACGCCGAAAAGCTATATAAGTTCACCGATGGTATCGGGAAAAAGATTATAGCAAACAAGGAGATAATCGATTCATTTGTTCCCCGACCGCGCACCTCTAAGCTGGATTTTACACGAATTCTTGAACTACAGAATCAAGCTTCACAGGCTGTGAAATCAAAGGAAAAGCTTAAACCACCTCAACTCGTTGTGCAATATATTCAGGAGCGCTGCCCTGAAAAGGCTTCTCTTCGGGATCAGGAAATCCTGAAAGCCCTTGAAGGTTTCTACGTCCTTTCCAGGGCTCAAGATTCACTGAATGTCTGGCGGGCTAAGATGACGCCTTCCGATTTCTGCAGGGCTGTCCTGAAACTCATCGAGCGCTTCCATATTGAGGAGAACGCTGCCCGGACTAATCTCGAGAAGGATAAAATCATCCAGGCCGTTACGGACCAGGATAAACGCGTTTTAAAAACAATCTACCTCCTCTTAGAAAAACTTAAATACCATTTTTTTCTACTGTCTTCTTCCAGGGAACAGAAGTTTCCCCTCCTGGAGCTGGTTCGCACATTTTCAGGATTAATGTCCGACATAGAGCTGAACGTACCTATGCCAGTCGCTTCTGGCGTAGAGGTATGCTCTTCTTCCGACACACCTGCTCATTTTCAGCCATTTACCATTATAGGCGGACTTGTAGACGGAGAGTTCCCCGCCAAACACCCTTTCAATTTCCTGGAGCCAAAAAGAGAAGGCCGTACACTGTACACTAACCTCATAGATCAGGAGCGTCAGAATCTGTATCAGATTATCGCCTCTACAACGGATATGCTTTTTCTATTTCATCCGGTTTCAGATAATGGTAAAAAGCTTCTGATTTCACCTTTTGTAACGGAAATTGAAAGATGCCTTGCCTGCCCTGAGCCTGGAATACCCTTAGAAAATGAAACTCACTATACACAAAGAGAGAAGCTCATCTTTGCAGGCCGGAATATCGATCGCTCATACAGTTCAGCCTTGCCTGTACTGACAGAGCTAAAAACCTCATCTCCTGATTTTTTTCAGCATATCTATGAGATCTTTCGCTGCGATGGACTGCGGGCCAGCTTGAATGGGTTAAACCGTTTTGACGGAATATTTGAATCAGCATCCGGCCTGGATTTTATCCAGGATCAGTTGGGCAAAGACTTCGCATTTAACGTAGAGAAACTGGAACGATACGCTGGCTGTCCCTTACGCTTTCTATTCGATGATCTTATGCATCTCAAGCCGGATTACCTGGTTGATTACCATCCGGATACAACTGATAGAGGACGCATGATCAGGAGAATCCTGACTGTATACAGCGAAAAAGCGGGTTCACTCCTTTGGGGGGCCGGCCAAAGCACCGGCCTGAGAGCGCCGGGTTCCGCTGATGATATTTTATATCAAATCACAGAAAAGCTCTTTGAAAAGATGCTAAAAGAGAAGGATGACCTTTTTAGCATAAGGTTTAAAAACGCAGTGTTAACGGGTCTTAAATATCAGGAAGGCTCAAACAGGAAACGTCCTGGACTGCTTTCCTCTTTTCTTGAGTATGAAAGAAGCGGCCCGGATCGCGTGCGTCCCTATCTCGCCCACCTGTCCTTCGGGAAATCAGGTTTAAAAAATTTCAAAGTAAACAACATCCCCATAGATATTACCATAGAGCGTGTGGATTGCACATCCAACAACAAGTATCTTGTAGTATACAACTTCAGTACCTGCGATCTGGGCTATGTCAACGGCATCAGAAAGGGCCTGAGGTTCAAACTCCCCTTGCAGGTTCTGGCATTAAGAGAATATGTGGAGGAGAATCGTATTAACAAAACCGTAGGCGGTGCCGGTACTTACCTTGTAAAAAACCCAAGGATGATCAAGCGTGGAGGCTACTTTGCCTTAAAATCACTTCAAGCCTCAAGAAGCACAAAAACCAGTGACAGCAAGCCCCTCTTTTCAGGGCAGCGTCGGTACGGCTTTCTCCCTGAGCCTGATTTTGAAGAAGAATTGGAAACAACAGCCAGGAGGACCGGACAGATCGCTTATTTTATTAAAAAAGGCCGTTTCAATCCTCCCCTGTGCTCCGCCAGGGATCAAACATGTTTGAACTGCCAGTATAATCGAATTTGTCGAAAAGATCAGCTTCGGTTGGATAAACTATATCCTCTTATCAGCGATAAAGAGTTTTACAGGCCTCAACGGAAGATGGAGTAACCGGTATGGCAAATTTCTATCCCACTCTGTTTCAGCATCTGGCTACGGACACATCCCGCAATCTGGTTATAACTGCAGGCGCTGGTACCGGAAAGACAGCGGTTCTGACCCGCCGGATCATTAAAATCCTCCATGAGGAAAAACTTAGCCTTGATCGCCTTATGGTTGTAACCTTTACAGACAAAGCTGCTGTGGAGATGAAGGAGCGTATCTATTCCGCCATCGAGCGAGAGATCGAAAACAACGGAGATGAACATTTTAAACGCTTAAAGGACAATTTTCTGGATAACCGGATCAGTACCTTCCACGCCTTCTGTGCAGGTCTGCTGCGGCAATACCCTATTGAAGCTGGAATCGATCCCTATTTCCGGGTAATGGATGAAGTTGATAAGGTCTTTTTCCTGCGGCGGGTTATCAATCGAACGATTAATGAGCTGGCTGAAGACAGGAAGAATCCTGATCTTTCGATCTTGAGCATCGAATGGTCCAAATCCGCAATCGCAAACGCCGTGTATTCCCTGATACAGAAACGGGAAGACGCCGGGTCCTGGCTGCATGAATGTATCCTTCTCAAGTGGCAGGAATTCAGTAAGCGGCTTCCGGTGTATCGGATAAACATCTTAAGGGAAATCTGCTATAAATTGGGCAGAAGCGGGATCTTGCCCAGGGCAATTCAGCTCTTAAAGAATGCTGAACCCAATCCCCCTGATGATAATTCCAGCTTAAGCAATCGAAGGCGGGAGCTCCTCGGTCTCCTTCCACATCTGCAGTCACTGCTGCTCTCGGCAGATCAGGAGGATTTTAATCCTTCTTCTGTAAAATTATATAAGGATCAGGTGCTGAAATTGTGTGATTTAAGAGGGTCACAGGCCAATGCCTGGTCCTGCGAACCTGAAAATCTTGATCTTCTGCGGGAAGGGATCATGACCGTTAAATCGTCTTTGGAAAATCTTAACATTGAAGATTTTGATATTAACTGGGCCGTGGAAGAGGAAGCCTTTTCTATCTGCCAGGCCCTGGCCAGGGTGACAGCCTTATGCCTGAGCGCCTACCATGAAGAAAAATCAAAAGAAAATTATTTAGATTTCCAGGATCTTCAAATAAAGGTTCTGGTTCTCCTCCATTCTGAAAAGCATGATCATATTGTC
>JAUVYC010000037.1 GCA_030603285.1 Spirochaetota bacterium | reverse complement strand
CGGTAATGCAACGCAAAGCTGCCCATGGTGGAGTGAAACTCACCATTGACAACCTGATGGAGCAGCTCAGCGGGGTGACGGAAATAGTGAACCTCTACGCTGCGCAGGAAAAAACCAGCAGGGGGCGCTACAGAGCCGAATACGTGCTCTCCGAACGCTCTCCTCTACAGGACAAGCTGTGTAGAATACTTGAGGTATACAAGTACACACATCGCTGAGCCTTCCAGCCATGTCCACTTCAGTGTATACAAATATCCTTACCTCATGAAGACTGTAACTCACGATGTATTAACAAATTACCTTGGGGTCAATTGCAAATACTAAGGATAAGTAGGAAACTCACGCTAGAGGTGTTGAAACCCGATCAGATTGAAATTGCCCTGAAAGCCATGGAAGAATTATAGCGCCTGAATCAAGCAGTGGATAACCCGTGGCGTATGAGAATTGAAAGGGCCGAATACGAGGCCCAACTTGCCCAAAGACGCTACGAAGAGGTAGATCCATCTAATCGGTTGGTAGCATCCACACTGGAAAAACGCTGGAATGATGCGCTTGTGAACCTGGAACAGGTAAAGCAACAGCATCATGAGTTTCGGCAGAGAGAGCACCTGGAGTTAACTCCTGAGCAGAAAAAAAAGATCTTTGCCCTGGCCCAGGACTTGCCGCATCTCTGGAAAGCCCCTACCACTCAGGCGAAGGATCGGAAGCGTATGATAAGGCTGCTCATCAAAGACATCACCGTGGAAAAGATCCTTGAGCCTAAGAGATTGATTTTGCATATTCGATGGCAGGGCGGTACGACGGAAGATATCTGCTGTGATTTGCCGTTGAAAATCGCTGATAGACTTCGATATTCCAAGGAGATGGTCGATAGGGTGAGAGAACTTGCACAAAACCTTCCGGATGATAAAGTTGCAGAAACACTCAATCTGGAGGGCAGACTGATTGCGATGGGAAAGTCTTTTAACATTACCATGATTCGGAATATACGTCGAGTTTACTCTATTCCGTCTGCTGTGCTGAAGCGCTCCGGTGAACTTACCGTGAAAGAAGTTGCTGAAAAACTTGAAGTTAGCCCCAATGTTATTTACTATTGGCTAAAGCAAGGATGCCTGAAAGCACGGAGACTCAAGAACGGATTACCTTATTGGATTACCCTTGATCGGGAGGATGAAGAGAAGCTGCGTGAGATAGTACTTAATTCATACAAGCTTCAGAACAAGGAGAATGAACATTCTTAAAGCCTGTTGATGGAGGTGTAGTATTGAATCACCATCGGTATTCCAAACTTACCAGTAACCAAATGCACCCACAGTGCTTTTACCATGTTTCGGGCATCTTGTTTATCTGTGCTATTCCAGGAATCCTTTATGATCCGAAACTTGTAGCGGGTGTGTGCACCCGCCAGGATCAAGTACATAACACATAGATCCTGATGATCGAAGATCCTGATGATCGAAGATCCTGATGATCTTCGATTATTTTGATTCTACCTGATCAGCCCAGTAAAACACCCCTGTAGAAGATTCCATAACTACTGCATCCTCAGGACCTAGATTCTCAATGTACTCTTTTAGCTCATAGCACTTCTGTTTAAAATCTACTTCTTCCCCTTGACGATTCAGCACAGATATGGTAGAATATTTCTTGTGCCGATCAATTCCATGAAACCTTGTTATCATAGCTTCCTCCTTGTTTTTGGGGGAGAAAAGGAAAGCTTTCCGTAGGAAAGCCAGGATACCTTAGTGGTTGCGAACTAAAGTTCGTGCTTTGTTTCCATTACACTATTCGTGGTCCCATTAGGGGGAGCATGCTCCCACCGGGGTGGGTACACCCACCGGGCACACATTTTATCGGTACGGGTGCAGCAGGTAGAGTCCGAAGGACTCTAACCAAACCTATCAACGTGGTCGCAAAGCGCCACAGAAAAATTATAGGCCATCTACTGCCCTTTACCTTTTACTCCCGGGTTGGGATAAGGACAGTATACAGTCACCTGCTGCTTTTTACAAAGCATAATTTGCCAAAGATCCTGATGACTCTTAGTCATAATGATCATAGATCATACCGATCCTTGACTTTAATCATAATAACCTACCAATAACGGAGACAGACGAGGTTCGCCGTGAAATAATCAGCAAACTTTATTCAGGGGCCTATCTTCCTTTGTTGAGGGAGGATATTCTCCACCTTATACAGCAGCTGGACGATCTTGCCGATGGGGCTGAAGGCTGTTGCGATTTCTTCCTCGATCAGCGGCCCGATATCCCTAATGTGGACAAGCCACATTCTCGATTATAAAAATTTCCTTGCATAAAAGGCAAGAAAATCGTTATTAAGGTACTAAAGAGGTAAAGCCAAACTTCCTTAAAATAATGAAGAATTCCGTCTCTTCCTTCACTCCTTTAAAAGAAGCGGTAGGTCCATTCTTCATAGATAAAATTGATATAGAAACTATACGAGAAAAGACCAAAGAAGTAGGGATTATAGAATCGGCTCTGGACAAAAAGGAGTGGGATATAACCAGGGATATCTTTAAAACCAACCTGGATTATGGTCATAATGTCCATCTGAAACTTTGCCTTGCAAGGATAGTTGAGATCTCTGACAGGGCCGAGGATGCAGACGATGAATTGGAAATTATAATTATAAAAGGGGGGTTGTGATTCCTTAAGTCATTAATTTTTAAATTGATCCTTATCCTTTAACCTTGGAGCAAGTCCATGATATGTTATTATTTTCCTTAAGTTTTAAATCTTTTAACATCTAATACATTAGATAAAAACGCTAAAATCATGTAAAACATTATGTTTTTTATGGTAATTACTAATTTTACACCATCCTTTAAAGGTTCTATTCTGACAAGCGATAATCAAGAAAATAAGCTCTCTTTAAAGAAGTAACCACATCCAAATTTTTCTCTTTTTTGTTCTAATTTAAACATTTTTATATTATTCTTATATTCATTTTTCTGGAAAGTTAGGATGAAACAGAATTTCCGTCTTATTAGCATCGGTTTCCTTATTCAATTAACTACAAATTTAGGGAGATTTTCATATACCCTGATACTCCCTGATATGATGAAATCATTAGAGCTAACAAATACCAAGATGGGAATTCTGGGAACAGGTATTGTAATCGGGTACTTTGTAAACTCACTTTTAAGCGGTAAACTTGAACATATTATTGGGGCTGAATTAACTGTTAAAATTTCTATTCTCCTTCTATCCCTTTCTCTTTTCACTATAGGATTTTTTACTCATTTTTCTATACTCTTTGCTTCAGCAGTATTTCTCGGGGCAGGTTCTGCAGGCAGTTATATTCCCTTGATATCTATTTTAAACCGTTATTTTAAAAAAAGGGGCAAAGCCTTCGGCATAGTAATGGGCGGTGCAGGAGTTGGTATTATGCTGAGCGGATATATTATTCCACCATTGCTTGCACTCTCAGAAACCAGTGGATATAGAATATGCTGGTATGCCCTTGCAATTATAAATTGTATTACGTTAATACTTTCACTCGTATTTTTAAAACCAGATAGATCATGTATAGACGATAAAGATGAAGGATATACAGAAAAGCGTATAATACACACATTCATGGGGAATACTCCTCTCATAATAACAGTTATAACCTATTTTTTCTTGGGATTTTCATACATCATCTATGCAACCTATTTTGGGGCATATTCCATGGATGAAATTGGCTTTTCCGCCCGCAAAACAGGAATGATATGGTCACTTTTCGGAATAAACATGATTTACTCGGGAATTATCTGGGGTATATTATTAGATAAATTTAATAAAATAAATATAGCCCTCATAATTACCTCTATTTTTACCTTTTCGATATTCATCATAATTCCATTCAGGGCAGAGCTCTTCTTTTATGCATCAACCTGCCTCTTTGGTTTTTCTTTAATGGGTATTACTGTAACCATTATTTCAATCATAAGTGATGAGGTGCATAAAAATGAAATGGCAAGAATTTTCGGTGCATCAATGCTCATTCATGGAGCCGGAATGGTTATTGGTACATATCTTGGAGGATTTCTTAAAGATGCAGCAAATACCTTTAAAGTGCCATTTTCTATTTCTTCTTTCATTTTATTGGGTTGTGTGTTTCTTTTCTTTATCTTATCCCGATCCAACAAGAGCCAAAGGTAAAAGACAACCTGCAAAGCAGGTGGTGGTTCCCAAGCCAAAAGGCTTTTAAAGGCATAGCCTTTGAATTAATCTTTTTTAAAATATTATAGACCACCTCCAAAGGAAGTGGCTTCCTTTTGGCAGTGAAAAGGAATAGAATGGAAATTTGATGTTCATAGACGATATTATCGTTTTTGGAAAACGCAGGAAAATGTACAACTATCCGTAATAAAAGTGCATTTGTTGGGATGGTATAACTCTCGAAATGGAAGGGCGCATTGAGCCAATCCCAGATATTTCTTCTCGAAAAAAGGTTAGTCGGAAGAATAGAGCTCAGAGTATATAGAGACCAACCAAACATTGATTTGAATTTTAAATAGCAAAGGAGTAAATAAGCTATCAAGGTAACCCATAATTGGGACAGCAGGGCGTTCTTAGAAGTACCGACAAAACTCTTTACCTTAAGATGCTGCTTGAGAGCTTTGAAAAAGAGTTCAATCTGCCAACGGTCTTTGTAAATTTGAGCTATGGTGTTGGCTGAAATTTGGACAGTATCCATTCGAATGTTTTTTAAAAAGCTCATAGAAGCGATGTGCATTAGCGTATGCAAGGATTGAACGGTGAACAGGCTTTACTCTGAAATGATAGAGGGTCTTTGCTTGTGAGGCCAATCCTGCTTCAATGCCTCGCAAACTATCTTGACCTGATAATTGTCCAAATAGCATAGAGACAAAATGATTCCAAGAACGAAAACCTCTTGAATGATATTCGGTTTTTGTATCTTTGACAGCTTTTTGAAATTCAAATCTCGAAAACATTTGCAACATTTGCCCTAATGCGGACAAGCCGCATTCAAGATTAAAAAGATTTTCTTGCCTTGTTGGCAAGAAAATCAGTATTAAGGTACTAATATGGTATGATTATGACTCATAGCCCAACTCCTTATATTTTAATGGTTATGAGTGTTGATTAAAACCATTATAAGGGTAAGTTGGCCTTTTTCAAGTTTTAATTTGGACACACATGATAAAAAATATAAAACCAGTCACCATAGATTTGCTGTAAAAATAATAATGTCTTTCTTGATAATAAATACTACGTTTGTGCCAGAATTTTAAAGTGCATAGACAATATTAAAGTCATATTTATTTAAGGTAAAACAAAAGAATTATAATCTTTTGGAACTTTAATTTCATATCTATTTACTGGCCAATATTTTTGTAATTGCAATCGGCAGATCGTCGAACTTCTTAATATACACATATCTTCCCCGCCCTCTTTGAGCCATGAGGGAGTTTGTTGCGGGATCATATCCTCCAAGTCCAAAGGATATCCCAAGGACATGCAATTTATCGTACTTTGATGCAATCTCGACAGGATCTCCTCCTACTGTAGCCCAGCCATCAGTTACAATTATGCCTGTTTTAAAATGGGTTTTTGACTCATTAAGTAGTTCAAGACCCTCCAGGAGTGTCTCTCTTATATTGGTGGCACCACCACTTTCTATATCGAGCATTTTATTCAAAAGATGCTTTAGATTGTTCGGTTCATAGATGTGCTTTATAATATTAGCCTTACGCGAAAAGGTTAGAACAGCGTGGAAATCATTTCTCAATTTACTCGCAAAAACGCCTGTCGCAATTGTGGCAATAGCAATTTTTTCCAGATACATTGAATTTGATACATCGAGCATGAGGACATAGGAGGCCTTTTGTTTTCGCCTTTCGCTGCAGTAGATGTTTTCATAATCAAGGGTTGGCTTTCCCAATTGTTCTTCAACAGTTCTACCAACATCTATTTCATCCATCCCCGGCCTATACTCCGTTACTACTGTCTTTGTTATGCCTGATGCCCCCTGCGCTATCTTCTGTGAGAGGTACATGATTTTTTGGAGTAATAGCCTTCTTATTTCTAATTTCCTTTTAAAATCTGCCCTTTTCCGGATCATTGAGAGGAGTTTTATCTGAGGGAAGCCTGGTTCTAACTCTTTGCCGGCTTTGATGAGCTCATCTAAGTATTTTTCATTGAGAATATCATTCAAGGATGAGGGTATTCTGTACAGGAGAGTTGCAATATCCTCGAACCTGTGCAACTCAATTGAGCTTGATAATTTATTAAGAAGTCCACTAATATCAATTATTCCTTTTTTTTTTCAGAGATATCAAGCTGCACAGGATCCATCTCCGGTTTTTTCATTGAAAATCCTGTTATATCCGAGGATACGTTTTTTTTGTGTGCTGCTATTGCCATCTCTGCAAACTTCTTTATAAGGTCCATAAACTTTTCATGGGAGAAATCATGGAGCTCAATCTTTGTAAGAAAGGATAGCTTTGCACAATTCACCCAATTATCCATACTATCGTTAAAGGTTCCATAGGCCGTTGAGAACATATCTGCAAGGTCAATCGCTCCTCTTACTGATGAACCACGTCTTATCTCATGAGCTGATCTCGTTAGATGAACAAATCTGACCGATACATTTATGATGGCTTCATCCCTACAGCGTGATTTTAACAGTACAATCTCCTTCTCCTCCTCTTCAGATTGATATTGAAGATCTATACAGATGAAACGATCCTTCAAGGCCTCACTCAGCTGTGAGGTACCAATGAATTCATCGGGATTTTGTGTTGCAATTATCATAAATCCATTTTTTGCATCTACCCTCCCAAATTTCGGTATAAAAATGGTTTTTTCATCCATTGCTGAAAGTAAAACATTTTGAGTTCCCTCTGGCATTCTGTTCAATTCATTTATGAGGAGAATTACACCCTCTTCCATTGCTATTGAAAGAGGTCCATGGATAAAAGACTCTTTTGTGTAACCACCTGAAAGTACGAGAGGGGGATCAAACCAGCCTGCAAGTTTTTGTTCTGTATACCGCTCATCGCCATCGATCCTGATGAATTTTCTCTTAATATGAGAAGCAACAGCAAGAGCTATGGTTGTTTTCCCAACTCCTACAGGCCCTTCAAGGAGAATATGTTTACCAGCCTTCGCAGCAGTAAGGGAAGAAAATAATTCCTCTTTTCTCCCAACTATTTTGTAGATCTCCTGAAGTTCTTTTACAGCTGATTCCATCTTTTATTCCCAGATATACTCATTGGATTTTTGATTCAATAAAATCCAAGAGATAAACGATTTCCATCATTCAAATTATTCCATTTTTTGAATTTTGTCGAGTAAAGATTGTGGAGCATGGATAATATATAATAAGCAAAGGAAATTTGATGCCCGCTATAAAGGACCGTTTATTTTATTCTTAGTCAAAGGGAATTCCCATTACAGCTAATTCCTCTTTAACTTCACCATATAGACGGTTATATTCATCACCCGGTTTCCCAGTTATTACATCATAACAATCCTGATAGCGACTCCCTTCGGGAGCATTATCAATATTAGCCTCATATTTTTCTAGAAGCTCTATTACAAGCTCATTCGCATTCTCACGTTTGATTTCTGTGACTGCTGTTGCCATCTCAACACCAAATTTTGCCTCCATGGGGGTATAAGCATATGGCTTTACCGCTCTTGCAGGATGGGCAGTTTCAAAGGATGGAGCACCCGATGTGATCGCACACAAAAGCCAGGCAGAAGCCTCATAAAAATACATCTTTGTATTGGGCCCCGCAGCACAATAAGGGTTCCATATTACTGGCATGGGAATATTCCTGCTTGCTGCCTGACAGCTTTCTGAAACAACCCACAAAACATCCCTGGTTGTAGTACATCTTTTACTGAAATGTATTGGAAAATGCAGCATATAATTCGCATGGTAAACCAAAACACCTACCAGTATATATGCTGTGCTTAAAACAGCTGTTCCTGCCGGGCCTCCGCTATAGCCCCCAAGAATAGGGCTTGTTTCTGCACATATATTTGCACCCCAGTTTAGAAGATAGGCAACTTTATTCATGATTCCAAAGTCAATCTTCATCTCTGAAGCAGCGCCGCATAGCCACCCATCCGTGGGTCTGCATCCAAATTGAGGCGCACTTGCTCCTATGGCAGTTATAGAGGATGCAGCAGTGGAATTGAGATTCATAATCGGCAGCCCAGGTCTTCCTGCCCTCCTTAATGCTTCTCTGCCAATTCTTACCCTCTGAATGGCTGCATAGAGTTCTGCCGGTGACCCTGATGTAACGGGAATTCCCTTAATGCTATCCATAGCAGGAATGGAAACCGAGTTAGCCTGAGGAATAAGAGCACAGCCTTCCACAAGGTTCATAGCCATCTCATCCGAACTGAATACAATACCCGATCCCATATGAAACCATGGAAGCCTTTTTTCATCAGGTCTTCTCATTCCAAAAACACCGGCATCCTTGCCCTCTCCTGCATAACATTTTCCGTTCGCTTCCCCCACTGCCTTCAGTATCTCTTCTTTTCTGAACGTAATAACCCTGTTGGTATCCTGACAGTAAACACCTACCTCACTCAGGAAATCCACTGCCGCTTTGTAAAGATTATCTGCTGCTTTATCATCTGAGGGAACAGGATTATCCCTGTCATATTGAATGTCAAACTCTTTAACAATTTTTTTTAGTTTTGGCATGAATAACTTCATGTCAAAATCTCTTTCGCTCATAACAGGTCCTTTTAATGCCCTCCGGTAGATATCTAGAAAATCAAACAACTCTTCCTCCTCGATAAAGTAATTTTGGAAAACTTAAATTGATTTAAAAAATAGCGTAAAAATAAAGTACATCTATATTCATTATTTGAAAGGAATCCCCATTTTCACCAATTCTTCCTTCACCTCATTGAATAATCTAATATAGTCTTCATTGGGTTTGCCTGTTCTAAGATCATAACATTCCCTGTAACTTTTTCCCTTCGGTGCATTATCAATCTTCCTCTCATACTGCTGCAACAAGCACTTAACTATTTCATTTGCCCTTTCTGTCTTTATGCCTGCTGCAGCATATGCTACCTGAGCACTGAAGAGTGCCTCCATGGGGGTAATTCCATCCTCTATCACTGCCTTTGCAGGATGAACTGTTTCAACACCACCATATCCTGAGGCTACACAACAGAGGTTTATTGCAGCCGACTCAAAAAAATACATTCTGGTAAAGGGGCCAGCCGCTGCATAACCATTCCCCAGGTCAGGATACCTTAAATTCCGGCTTGTAGCCCTTCCAACAATAGAATATACCCAAATACTTTCACGTGTGGAGGAACATCCATGTCTGAAATGGATAGGGCAGGTCAGGTGGTATGTGCCTTTTAATAGAACAATACCAAGCAGGTAATATGCAGTCATAACGAGGGCAGTCCCTTCAGGACCTCCGGAATAGCCTCCTAAAACTGGTAGAGCTGCAGACCCTGTATTTCCCCCAATACCTAAAACAAAAGCCAATCTATTTAAAGTTTCAAAGTTTACCTTCATTTCAGCAATGAAATCTATTAGCCAGCCATCTGATGGACGAATACCGAAGGCAGGATAACTCCCTGCTATGGTGCCTACTGCAGATGAAGCTGAGGATATGAGGTTCATAATAGGAAGTCCTGGCCTCCCACATTTCCTCAAGGCTTTTCTTCCTGCCTGAACCGAATTGATCGCAGCATATATTTCAAGTGGTGACCCCCCAATGATGGGCATCCCGTTTACATGGCCCAGGGGAGGAATGCTAATAGAACTCGCCTGCGGTATGCAGCCATAGCCTTCAACCTGAGCCATAGCTACATCCTCCGATGATGCTGTAATTCCTCCACCAATAAAACACCATGGTGGGTTCTCATCTTCCGGTTTTCTCGATTTGAAAATCCTGCGATCTTTGCCTTCCCCGAAAACAACACCATCAGGAAGATCTTCACAGGCCTTTACTATCTCCTCACGATCCAGTTGTATGATTCTACTGGTATCATCACAATATACACCCGTCTGGATTATAAACTCTATTGCTCCCTTCAAAAGTCGGTCTGCAAGATCATCATTTGAAGAAACAAGATCCTCCTTATCATACTTGATGTTAAATTCTTTTACAATCTCCCCTATATTAGGAATAAGAATCTTCATATTGAAATCTTTTTCTGACATAATCGGACCCTTAAGAGCACGTTCCATGATATCCAAAAAACCTGGCATCTATTTCCTCCCTTTAAAAATGATATTATACCGAGCGCTTATTCACCCACACTACCGAATAAATACAACATTCTCAAGAAAAACCAGGCTCTGAGCTGTGTGTCACTCTATAAAAAACAAAGATTTTTACATGCGATCATCATTCATCACGTGAAGACCATAACTATTCCCCAATAATCCTTCAGAGCCTCTGCCCTCTTATCAGCCTGAAGTGACCCAAAAATAAACTGCATTCTAAGTTTGGAAAGGTATACCCATACCTGCTAGCTCTTCTTTTACATCATTATATAGCCGAATATACTCTTCATTGGGTTTTCTAGTTTGAAGATTATAACATTCCTGATATACTTTTCCTCCAGGAGCATTCTCAATATCTCTCTCGTATCTATCCAATAATTGATTCACTATTTCATTTGCTTTATTGGTTTTCATTTCTGTTATAACTCTGGCTGTCTCTACATTAAAACATGCTTCCATTGGAGTAACACCATCATTAATAACAGCCTTTGCAGGATGCACTGTTGCAACACTTCCATATCCAGAAATTACACAACAGAGGTTTACAACTGCTGCTTCATAAAAATACATTTTAGTACAGGGCCCCGCCGATGCAATGCCCACACTTATAGCTGGATAATTGGTATTGCGGCTTACAGCACGGCCAACTATTGAAAATACCCATAAAACATTCCTTGTAGTGGAACATCCGTAGTTAAAATGGATAGGACCTGTTATGTGGTATGATCCTTTAAAAAGCAGCATCCCTAGAATGTAATAAGCAGTCATTAGAAGGGCTGTACCTTCAGGCCCTCCTGCATATCCTCCGAGAATAGGAATGGCGGTTGATCCTATATTACCCCCTATAATCTGAATAAATGACAGTCTGTTAAGGGTCTGAAAATTTACCTTCATTTCCGCAATAACATCAACAAGCCAGCCATCTGATGGACGAAGGCCAAAAGCTGGGTAACTTCCCGCAATGGTCCCTACAGCAGTTGCAGCAGAGGAAATAAGATTTAAAATAGGAAGTCCAGGTCTTCCGCAATTCATCAGTGCTTTGCGTGCAGCCTTTACTGAATTTATGGCTGCATAGATTTCCAAAGGTGATCCTGCAGTAACCGGCAACCCTCTAACACTGCTGAGTGCCGGGATGCTTATCGAATTTGCCTCAGGAATACTTCCATACCCCTCTACCTGAGCCATTGCAATCTCTTCCGATGATGCAACAATGCCTGTTCCAACATGAAACCATGGTAAACGATTCCCTTCGGGCCTCCGGGGTCTAAAAACTCTGCGCTCAAGTCCTTCTCCGAAAAATCTTTCTCCATTGAATTCATCAACAGCTCTTACTATCTCCTCTCTATTAAGCTGGATAATTCTATTAGTATCGTCACAATAAATGCCTGTTTGTACAAGGAGCTCTAAAGCCCCATTATAAATTCGATCCGCTAACACATCGTTTGATGTCACAGGATTTTCAGGCTCATATTTTATATCAAAATCTTTCACAATTGTGACTACAGTTGGAATCAATACTTTCATGTTAAAATCATTCTCAGTAATAATCGGACCCTTAATAGCTCGTTCCATGAAATCCAAAAAACCTGGCATATATTTACTCCCCCTCAAGGCATATCAAATTGAGACCATAATCGAATAAAAAATATTCTAATCCTCTCTTTTGTTTTTTAATAATTAGTTCCTGGTGCTTGTTTAACACAACAATTTATTGTTGCTTAATTCGTAACTATTCAGGTATTAACCACAGAGACTCAGGAATATAACTATATTACCAGGAATATAACTATATTACCGAGTCCCCAGAGGAACAAAGGTTTTATTATAGAATATTTCAGTGGATTTATGAAGATATTCTGAATTTTACTTTTAAAAGTTTAATTTCAAATAGTTTTATACAATATCTAACTCTCTGTGTCCGATGTCTGCGACCTTAATGACTCTGTGGCTGAATAGACAACTTAATTCTAATGTTTACCTGAGCTTCTTCAGTACTTCGAGGTTCTTGATATTCTTCGGTATCCTTCCCTGCAGTATTTCTAACGCCCTCTGAGCCGTTTCTTTCTCAAGTCTCTCAAGAGCCTCCTCTGTGTACCACGCCAGATGCGGTGTGAGGATAACGTTATCCATATTAAATAGCGGGTTTTCGGGGCTCAGCGGCTCTTCTGAAAAAACATCCAATCCTGCTCCAGCGATCCAGCCTTCTTTTAAGGCCTTTATTAAGACTTCTTCTTCGATAATAGCCGCTCTGGATACATCTATGATAAAGGCTGTTTTCTTCATCTTCTTAAGCTCACTCTCGCCTATGAGTCCTCTTGTTTGGGGAGTCAAGATACAGTGAATCGATACGAAATCAGAAAGATCAAGCAGTTCGTCAAGATTAACTGGCTCTACATCGAATTGCCTAAAAGTTTCACACTCCACGTATGGGTCGAATGCGATCTTTTTCATGCCGAACCCCCCCGCCCTTCGTGCCATAGCTCTACCAATCCTTCCAAACCCTATGATTCCAACTGTTTTTCCGGATATGTCTATTCCCATATATTCAAGAGATGGCCATATCCAGGCTTTTTTTCTCATCACATTATCTATGGATATTATCTTTCGTGCAAGGCATATAATTAACATGAATGCATGGTCTGCCACTGTATCCGATCCGTATTCAGGGCAATTGACAACCAGCACACCCCTGTTTGTGGCCGCTTTGAGATCAATATTATCAACACCTACGCCGTACTTGACAATACCTTTCAGCTTCTTCGCTTGCTCAATTACCCCAGATGAAATCCTTGTAAAACAGCTTGCAATGATCAGAGCAGCATCCTCAGATTCTCTGATCAATGTTTCTTCATCATTACTCTCGGATGCAACTAAATCCGCTACCTCGCTTAGATCCTTTACTACATTCTCAATATGGACCTCTGCATCGGTTATGAGTATTTTTGGCTTCATAGGAGCACCCCTCTTGATTTATATCTATTTACTCCAGCATATCCACGATATATTAATACATTGACCCTGTTCAACTGCATCAAGAGGGTTAATCTGCGCCTCTATCGCCTCTCTTGCAATATCCTTTATATCTTCCTGCACACCATCAATTACTGCATCAGCTAATCTTTTAAAAATATCTTTTTCT
>JAUVYC010000147.1 GCA_030603285.1 Spirochaetota bacterium | reverse complement strand
TTGCTTTAATAGCCAGGCTGTGGACAGGATGGGGTAATACCATTTCAGGGAATACCACTGGTTTTTCCTGTGATGAGAATGTATCTCCTGTTTTAGCATATGGCAGTTTTGCGCAAGTGACAATGTCTCCCTCTTCTGCATCACGATCCATGGACACCGGATTTCTCCCGAAAGGTAAACTCAGTTTTGAAATCTTTTCTTTTTTGTCTCTTGTTGTATTTGCAATTTCTTCTTCTGAGTGTACTGTCCCGCTCAATACTTTCAAAAACGATATTTTGCCTGCGAATTGATCGATAACTGTTTTAAATACAATCCCTGAGAAACTCGAGTCCTTACTGCATACTATTTCAATTTCATTTGTTTTATCATCCGGATCAAACGTAGTTATTTTTCCCCTGTAATTTGAAGGTGGAGCAAGTTCAAGAAGTAAATCCAGCGCTTCCGTAAGTCCTCTGTTCTTCAAACAGGAACCATACATAATGGGAACGGTTTCTTTTTTTACTATCATACTCTTCAAACCCTCCAATATTTCACTATCACTGAGAGTTTCACCTTCTAAATATTTCTCCGTCAGCTCATCGTTAGATTCTGCGGCAATTTCTATTATATTATTCCTTAATTCCTCGGCTTCTTCTAACAGATCGGATGGTATATCCTGCTCTTTTCCTTTTTTAGTATCTCCTGCATAAATAAAAGACTTCATTCTGATCAGGTCAACAACACCCTTAAAATTGTTTTCCTTCCCTACAGGTATCTGAACCGGAAATACATTTGTGGTTAAATTCTTTTTAATATTTTCAACAACATTTTTATAATCTGCATTCTCCTTGTCTATTTTATTAACGAAAATAATGACCGGAAGCTTCATTTTCTGGGCCCTGTTCCAAATTTTGCTGGTTTCTATTTCAATACCATTTACCGCATCAACAAGTAGCAAAACGGAATCCACACTATAAAGGGAAGAAACGACTTCTCCGGCAAAATCCGCTGAACCTGGTGTGTCGATTACATTAACTATACAATCCCTGTAGGTTGAGCTGAAAACGGAGGATTTAATTGAAATTTTTCTCTTGATTTCTTCTTCGTCAAAATCGCTGAGTGATTTTCCTTCATCTACCTTTCCAGGACTTCCAACAGCCCCAATATTGTATAACACAGTATCAAGTAATGAAGTTTTTCCCACTGAAGTATGTCCGGTAAGTGCAATATTAATTTTTTTCATTACAAATCTTCTCCTTAAACAATGTGTTTTCGTATGCTCATGATACTGCTGTGAAATTACGCAGTCAAGCTTTTAATCGATTCAAAATAGTCATTAGACATCTTACCCTTATACTATTTCTAGAAGGCCTAAAGCTGTTTATCGCTGTTATATTGTTGAAATTTTAATATTACTGTATTATATTTATTATATGCGGAAAAGGTTCTTAAATGTTTATTTGTTTCTTGTTGCTGTTATCTTCATTTTATTATCCTGTGTTTCCTATTCCATTACTGATAGTGATAATGTTCAAAAAGTAAATACGAAAATTATCAATGAGTTCAATGAAGCTGTAGGGAATGGAGATTTTTATGATGCCTGTAAAAGTTACATAGAATTTTCCTCCAGCTACAGCGACCATAGAAAAAATGAAATGATCCGTGAGATAGAAGATCTTTACAGCACAAAAATCTCAGAATTTAAGGATACAAATGACCTCCTTTCAATAATTGAATATACCTACTCATTGGTAAATCTGTCAGAGAAAAGTATTGATGACCACAATTTATCGGGATACAGGAAAGATCTTACAAAGTATGTTCACAGGTTTGTGGAATCTGAGTTAAATAACAAAGGAGAACTTGAAAAGGTATCATGGCTTATTCATTTGACTGAATTATCCCCCGGCGATCCTGATATCCATAAATTACTGGTGAAACTCTGTTTAAAAAGGAATAATCTTTTTCTGGCGAAAAAACATTTTAATATATATTCAGAAATCGTACAGGCAGATAAGCCTTCAGGTTATGAGACTGAATTTGAAATGCTGGAAGCTGAAATTAATGATCTGAAATTGAAAGATAATAATGAAAACAAGAGTCCGCAGGAAGCCATTGAGAATACAATAAAAAGCAGTGTAAAAATTGTAGTGGACAAAGGTATAAAAACGAAAGGTGGGGTGGGGGCCCCTGATCATCTTTTAGGAACAGGCGTTGTTATCGATGAAAGAGGGTATATTATAACAAATTATCATATTATAGAGTCCAGCGTGGATCCAAAGTATGAGGGGTATTCAAGAGTATATGTAATACCTGGAAAAGATGAAAACATTCGTTTTGTTGCCAGGATAATTGGTTATGATTCAGTATATGACCTTGCACTACTTAAGGTTGAAAAAAGAATGGAGAGTTTTATAAGATTTGGAGATTCAGATATACTCAGACAGGGTGAAAAGGTTGTTGCAATTGGAAACCCTGTTGGACTTACAAATACAGTGACTTCAGGTGTTGTAAGTTCTATTGATAGACCATTTTTACAAATAGGGAACATCATACAGATTGATGCAGCTCTGAACCCCGGCAATAGTGGAGGCGCATTAATAAATAGCGGTGGATATCTTGTGGGGATCACATTTGCAGGGCTTGAAAACTTCGAAAACCTGAACTTTGCCATTCCATCCAACCTCCTGCTTTCTATCCTTTTTAGACTGTATGAAGGAGGGCAGGTAAAGAGAAGCTGGATAGGCTGTGCTGTTGAGAAGCAGGATGATAATCTGTATATCGATTATATTGTGCCGGAGGGACCAGCCGGACCTGCCAGGTTACAAAAAGGGGATATTATCACAGAAGTAAATGGAAAACAGACTGCTGATATATTTGATATCCAGAGTTCTACATCACACTTAGGAAACCCACTCATTATAAGTTTAACCATTGAGAGAGATAAAAAAGTCGAATGTAAAACTATTCTGCTTGAAGGCAGACCGGAACTCCCTGCACTCTATGTGTACGACCGTGATGCGCATGAAAATATTATTACGCCATTATTCGGGATAGTGATGAGCAGGTTAGACCCTCCCAGAAAAAAAAATTACCTGGTCACAAGAGTTGTAACAGGATCTGTGGCAAGCAGTGTAGGGATAACCGAGGGTGATATCATTAAAGTAAAAGGAATAAAGTATGATGAAAAATATAGGGTTTTTTATCTCCCTCTTGATTTGAAGTCGAAACGGTTCGGATATCTGAATAAAAGTATGGTATTATACACTTATACCGGGATAAATACCTTCATATAAATCCTAAGACTCAGAGAAAACACCTGCAAAATAGATAAGGAACAGTTTCTAATGTAGGGGCAATTCATGAATTGCCCCTACTTGCTGTTAAACGGTAATCAAAGAGTATAAAATTGGAACCCACCACCTGCTTTGCAGGTGGTGGGTTACTGTGCCTTTGGGGTTAAAATGTGGAAATTTATTCTATCCCCTCAAGGCAGCGGTCAATCCAGGCTTCTGACTTCGAGCTGTATTTTTTCACCTCTTTACTCAAAATGAAATATTTTATTGCTTTGGAATTCATTTCAAGATAATAGTAACACTGCCCTGTATAAAAATGTACGGTAGCTTTTTCATAGTCAGTAAGATCTCTTTTTTTAAGAATTGAAAGGAAGGTGTTCAGGGATTTTCTATACTTTCCTTTATAGAAATTATACTGCAAATTATTCTCTATGAGTGCCATATTTGTTTTCTTTTTTACAATCCTCACAGCCGGTTTTTTTACACTTTTTATCAGATAAGCTTCGCTGTTTTCATTTTTTCCTACCACAATATCCTTATTTTCAACTCCCAGCCTGTTTGTTGATGTAATAATAAAATAGTAAGGAGTATTTTCAACTATCGATACTGAAAAATGGTTTTCCCCTTTAAGTGTGGCGGAAGGTTTCTGATCTGAGATTTCAGAGATTTTATCGCGACTTATATAAAGGTTATAAATATATTCCGGATTTACTGGATTAAAATACAGTTTTATTTGTTTTCTGTGCTCAGGCCTGATTTCAATCTTTTCTACTCTTTGGGGAAATGGTGAATAATCAACCGGATTCAACGTTATGTTTTGAAATGGAATGAGATTTATATGTTCTACGCCATTCTTTAGGATTGTTATTGCATATGTATATTTTCCATCTGATTCAGGGTTATCTGAAAATGGTATTTCATTTTCGAATACTTCACCCACTAGCACCGCATCGATGAGCCTGGCCTCTGTTTGTATAGGTTCGTTGGCCCTGTAAAGCCTGTATTTCAGATTTTTATATTTTGTCGGTTCAAAGGTTATAATAATCAGTCCCTCATGGTATTTTACTGTTATGAGAGTAGGATAAAGCTCTTCCTCAGTTTCGGCTGACAGAGATAAACCTGGATACAGGAATATAATTACTATAAGAGGTAAGAAGGAAAACCGAACTGTTTCACCTTTAATAATTTTTATCATTTAATAATTATCGTCAATTATGCAGGAATTATTGATTGTCTCAGAAAATGTTTTATTTTATTGCCCTTTTTAAATCCTCTGTTTTATCGATTTTTTCCCATGCGAACTCTTCTCTTCCAAAATGCCCGTACGCAGCTGTTTTCGCGTATATTGGTTTATTTAAATCAAAAGTTTCAATAATACCCTGTGGTGTAAGCTCAAATACCTTTTTTACAGCCTGTACAATTCCTTCATCTTCTACCTGTCCTGTCCCATGGGTATCAACGCTCAAAGAGACCGGATTTGCTATACCAATGGCATATGCAACCTGTATTTCTACCTCTGAAGCAAGCCCGGATGCTACAATGTTCTTTGCCATATAACGAGCCATGTAGGCACCACTTCGGTCTACCTTTGTGGGATCTTTCCCTGAGAAACATCCGCCACCATGGCTCCCAAAACCGCCGTATGTATCAACCATTATTTTTCTACCGGTGAGTCCTGTATCACCATGAGGACCACCAATAACAAATCGCCCTGTTGGGTTGATATGGTAAGTAATCCCTTGATCACTAATCATATCCTGGGGTATGACTTTTTTGATTACCTGTTCTATCATATCATTTCTTATTTCATCATAAGTCACTTCAGAAGAATGCTGTGTTGAAACAACAACAGTATCAACACGTACAGGTTTTCCGCCATCATACTCAACAGTAACCTGTGATTTCCCATCCGGTTTAAGGTAAGGGATCTTACCTGATTTCCTGAGTTCCGAAAGCCTGATAAGAATTTTGTGAGCAAGCATTATAGGAAGCGGCATCAGCTCTTTCGTCTGGTTTACTGCATATCCAAACATCATCCCCTGATCTCCTGCCCCCTTTTCGTGGTGGAGACCCTGACCAAGAACACCCTGTGCAATATCAGGAGACTGTTCGTCGATACTTGATACTACAGCACAGGTTTCCCAATCAAAAGCAAGCTCAGGTTCTGTATACCCGATTGATTTAATCATACCTCTAATAATCTTTGGTATATCTACGTAAGCTTCGGTTGTCATTTCACCGGCAACAAAAGCAAGGCCTGTAGTGACCAATGTCTCACAGGCAACTCTGCCTTTTGTGTCCTGCTCCAGTACTGCATCGAGTATTGCATCAGATATCTGGTCTGCAACTTTATCCGGATGGCCCTCTGTAACGGATTCCGAGGTAAATAGGTGGCGTGATTTATTCATATGGACTCCTTTTTGAACATATAATTTAAAGCTATATAATTATTTATAAATAATTTTTTGTCAAGTAAAAAACTACCTGCCGAGCAGGTGGGTTTTTACCTTGACGCTGCTTATTGTGCTTAGTATGATATATAGGGGCAATTCATGAATTGCCCCTACATACGACATTATTGAAATTCATTTTCATCATGCGTTATGAATGGTTTTTTAAAAAATTATCTGTAGTACCTTAATACCAATTTTCTTGCTTTTTGGGCAAGAAAATTCTAAAAATCGAGAATGTGGCTTGTCCACATTAGGGATACGGTGAATGAAAAAGTGGGTCTTCCTTTAAATTCCTTTTATATTGATGTCAGGTCCTGTTTATGCAGAAATCGTAAATGGGATTGCTTGTAAAGTGGGCAGTACGATCATTACAATCAATGAGTTTAAGAGAGCATGTGAGAGGGAAAAGAACAAAGCGCTTCTTACTGGTACAGAACAGCCGGATAAAAGCGCTGTTATGAATATCCTTATTAATAATCTTCTTATAAAAATAGAGGCTGAAGATAAGGGAATCATTGTGACGGACGATGAGCTGGATACAATTATTGAAAAAATAATGAAGCAGAATAACCTTAGTAAAGAAGAGTTTTTGAGGGAACTTGAGAGAGAGAAGATTACCATTGATGAATTGAAAGAAACCTATAAAATTGATATTTTGAAAACAAGACTGACCAATCAACTGGTTTCAGATAAAGTAAACGTAATAACCGAGGATGAAATAAAGGATTTTTATATAGACCCTGTGAATAAGCGGTTTTTCACCACACCTGAATCAGTGAAGCTTTCCCAGATATTTATCCCTGTACCTGAAGATCCAACATATAAAGAAGCAATGGAGATAAAAAAACATGCGGTTGAGATTTATGACCGTGCTAAAGGTGGAGAAAATTTTCGTGACCTGATCCGGATATATTCCATGGCACCAAATAAAGAAGACACCCTCGGGTATCTTGGTTCATTTACCCGTGAGCAGCTTTTGAATTTTATGAAGCCGGAAGATATAGAAGCTATCTTTTTTCTTGATCCTGGTGATGTTACAGCTCCATTGAGGTTCAGCGATGGATATTATATAATTAAAATAGATGAAAAAAACGAGAAAACCCTGCTGTCTTTTGATAAAGCATATGAAAATATTAAAAGCTATCTTCTTAAATTGAAAGGCGAAGAGATATTTCAAGACCGGCTTTTATCTTTAAGGCAGGCAGTAAAAGTTCACTATATGATTGTAATGGAGTAGCAATTGGGATCCCGGCGAAGTGCACGAATAATAGCGCTTCAGGCTCTTTATCAAATTGATATTTGCAATAAAACTAAAGATAATGTATTAAGCTTT
>JAUVYC010000094.1 GCA_030603285.1 Spirochaetota bacterium | reverse complement strand
CGTATCTTTTCCCCCTGATATTACACTCATTCGACTTGCTGTGTATCTCCGATAATTCATAATCCCATTTTATTCCAGCAGGGTCTTTTTGGCTGCTATCCGGAGTCACATTGTCTGCTTCGACAGTAAAACGCAATATACCGGCTTGAACAGTAACATGCCCATCTTTAATTTCCGTAATTTGACCTTTTATCTTACTCCCATAGTCGTCAGTAACAAACACAGGGGCGCCGATTTTAAGTGCACGAGGCTCTGCTCTGCCGCCAGCATCCTCATTAATTGATCTGCTTTTTTCATATTCTGCAAAATCATTCTCAATGTGGGCTTTTTCTTCCTTCGCTGCTTTTATCGATTCTTTTGAAGCGCCTTTTTCCTTAATTTCACTTATACTCTTTTCGAGTTTTCTGCTGTAGTTTGAAAGAAGCGCTCCCAGCTCTTTTTTATATTCTGCGCGGATAAAGCGCTCTTTCTCTTGAAGCTCATTCAATTTTATCTGATAACGTTCGGTCAAATCACAAAGCCTTTCCTCTTCCTGATCAATTTTCTGTTCCTTTCTGCTTAACCTGATCTCCATTATTCCCAGATTCTTGAATATATTATCAATAGATTTTTCCTTTTCACTGAGATATGTTACCGTACTATCAAGGATTTTCTTTTTAAGTCCCAGATGCTGTGCTATTTCAAGGGCATTGCTTCTTCCTGGAATTCCCATGATAAGCTTATAGGTTGGCTTACAGGAGTCAGGATCAAACTGCACGGATGCAACCCTTACCTTTTCACTGTTCAATGCATACATTTTAATTATACTGAAATGGGTTGTGGAAATTACAAGAATATTTCTTTTTATCAGGTAATCAAGGATCGCAGTTCCAATGGCACCGCCTTCAACCGGATCGGTACCTGCACCAAGCTCATCAATCAGGACAAGGCTGGTTTCCTGTGCTTCATCTACAATCTTTTTAATATTTTTTATATGACCCGAAAAGGTGGAAAGAGACTGCTCAATTGACTGTTCATCTCCAATATCAGCAAAAATCGATTCAAAAATAAAGGATTTCATCATTCTGGCAGGTACAGGAAAACCGGACTGCGCTAACAGAGCGGAGAGTCCGATTGTTTTAAGTGAAACAGTTTTACCGCCGGTATTGGGCCCTGTGATAACAACACCGTTAAACGAGTACTCTGCACTAAAATCAATAGGTACTGCCTTTTCTTTTAAAAGAGGATGCCGTGCCCCTTTTAACAGTATCTCCCGCTTATCACTGAACTCCGGAATAGTACATTGATAATCCTTCATGAATGCACATTTCGCAAGCAGTATATCAATATCAGAGAGAGTTTCCTGAATGAGATTCAGCTCAGAATGACACTTTCCTATCTCAGAAGTCAGGGAAATAAGTATTCTCCTGAGCTCTTTTTCCCTCTCTTTTTGAAGCAGCCTTAATTCATTATTTTTCGATGTAATGGAAAAAGGCTCTAAAAAGAGGGTTTCTCCGCTTCCGGATTGTGCATGAATTATACCTGGTATTCTTCCCTTAAAATTATGCTTGATAGGAATTACATAACGATCATCTTTTAATGTTATATGCTTCTCCTGCAGGAACTTTTTTGTCTCCGGGGAATTAATATAGCTCTCAAGAATTTTTTCAATATCATACCGTGTTTCTCTTGCTTTTCTCATAATCTCAAAAAGACGTGGAGTTGCATCTTCTTTGATGTTACCATATACATCAATTACTTTATCAATTTTTTCTTTTAATCCATGAGGCGTTCTGGTCTTACTTATTTTTTGTGTTAAAAGAGGAATTCCGGCTGATAAAGCAGATAATTTTCGTTTGAGTAAAATAAAAGAGAGAATGTTATCTCTGATAAGTGATATCTCTGCCAGTTCAAGGTAATTATTTTTTTTTAATGCCTTTTCCACCAGGCCGGTTGTGTCATTAATCTTTTGGAGATCAATATTTAGCCCATTATGGATAATAAGGAGGAGCTCTTTCAATTCATTAAATATTTTTTCAATAGAAGGCTTTGAGAACATGGGTTTTGTGCTCAGAAGCCTGATTTTTGAATAATCAGAAATACAATAATCTTTGACCAGTTCCAGAGCTTTATCATACTCCAGCAGACTCAAACTGTACATTATTCAATAAATTCCCGTATATAAATTCAAACCGCAAATACACAAAGGACGTGCCTGTAGGGGCGATTCATGAATCGCCCCTACAAAAATCGATTATAAAAAATTAATCTCTTTTCAGAATAAATAAATATAATAAACAACCTCAGTCTTTCTATACTTATATCAATGAACTATCTATCTAAAAGAATATTTACTCTCTTTTAAAAAAGTCAACTATAATTTTTTATGCGGAAGCCTGTTCAATGGGTGGTGTTTATTGTGGATATCAATCAAAGTACCCCTGTCAAGATGGGTGTAAATCTGTGTTGAGGAAATATCAGCATGACCCAACAGCTCCTGTACTGCACGCAGATCGGCACCATTTTGAATAAGATGAGTCCCAAAAGAGTGCCGTAAAATGTGAGGTTTGATGTTTTTTTTAATGCCGCTCTTACAAGCATACCCTTTGATCATTTTCCATATTCCTTTTCTGCTTAAAGGGTCACCACGAAAGTTAAGGAAAAACTCGTCCCTTATCTTCCTCTTTAAAAGGATCTCACGGGCCCATTTTCTGTAACGCTCAAGTAAATTTTGGGCCTTGTTTCCGAAAGGCACAATCCTCTCCTTCCTCCCTTTTCCATAGACCAGGATATACCTGTCCTGCAAGTTAATGTTTCCTGTTTTCAGCATTACTACTTCGGAAACCCTTAAACCACAGGAATACATAAGTTCGATTATTGTCCTGTCTCTAAGGCCCAGAACAGTATCTTCTGCCGGGATACTTAATAAAAGGTCTACCTCCTCCAGAGTCAGATACTCAGGGGGATTCACAACAATTTTCGGTGTGGCAATATTTTCCATAAGGCCTTTTTGAATAAGTCCTTTTTGAACAATGTTTTCATCAAGCAAGAATTTATAAAATGCCCGTATTGAAGAGAGGTATCTCGATATTGTTCTTGGATGCAGCCGTGTTTTTTGACAGAAAGAGAGATAATTAAATAGCATATTCTGATCAATCTGAATTAATCCAACCCTATTCTCGTATTCAACATATGCTGAAAATAGCTTCAGATCTGATCTGTAGGAATTTATCGTATTTAAAGAAAGATTTCTCTCCAGATAAAGGTAATCCAAAAACCTTGAAATAAGTATTTTTGTCTCGACATCTTTCTTAATGGAGCTCATGCGATAGGATATCCCCTGCATATTTACCAAAGTCCGTTAAAGATTGTTTCATAAAAGCGCTGTAAAGTGAAAAACCCGTATTACCATCGCCAATTGACAGCAGGGCATGAATATAAAGATATCTTAATGACTCGAATCGAACAGTAACACTCTTCACATTTTTCAGCTCATCATTTAGAATTTTCTGCATCTCCATATAATAATTAACAGGGTAGATATACTGATTTTCAAGAGGTGTCCCTTTTTTTGGTATAAATGGATTAATACTGAGATGGAGTGAACCCCCCGATTTTTTAAAGAGCTCTGCGGTTTTATTGACCAATGCAGTTATTGCCCGGATGTCCCGGGTTGTTTCTCCAGGCAAACCATACATAAAATAATATCGAAACTTTTTGATTCCATATTCAATTGCAAGAGAAACCGCATCAATAAGGTTTTCATTTGTAAGATTTTTTCCAATCCTGTTTCTCAGGCGGTTTGCGCCTGCTTCCGGTGCAAAAGTAAGAGTATTCTGCTTATTTTTTGACAACAGCCTGGCAGTCTCCTCATTAAAATCATCAGCCCGCAGAGAGGAAAAGGAGACAAAGCATCCCAATTCATTAATCTCACTCACAATTTCCGCAAGGTTAGAGTGGTCAGTAAGGGCAGGCCCTATAAGACCGATCCTTTTGGTGCAGGAAAGAGCCCTGTTAATATAAAGTAATATATGTTCTCTGCGTATACTCCGTACAGGACTGCATGCACACCGGATCATACAAAATGAGCATGTATTCCTGCAGCCTCGAATAATTTCCACCAGAAACATATCTGAAAACTCAGTGTTTTTTGTAAGTACCACTGAATGGGAAGGCCTTGTAATATCT
Source organism: Spirochaetota bacterium (assembly GCA_030603285.1). Classification (GTDB taxonomy): domain Bacteria; phylum Spirochaetota; class B62-G9; order B62-G9; family DRHN01; genus JAUVYC01. The sequence continues at coordinate 5,037 of JAUVYC010000094.1, read as the reverse complement.
TTTGTGATTGACCTCTTTAAAACTGCATCCTTTTTGCTGTAAATATATACACCATCCACTCCGGCTAACTGTTTTATCAAGGGGATGGATTTATGGAAACCAGATTCAAGCAATATTTGTAAGATTTTTTCGATATTTTCTTCCATATCGCCCACAAATACAATATCTGAAAAAACCGAAAGAACCTCAGGATTTGCAGTAACAGCTATACCTCCAATAATGATAAAAGGGAATTTCCCATTCCGTTCTGTGGTGAGAAGAGGAATGGAGGAGAGTGAAAGCATTTTCAATATATTGATGTAATCAAGCTCAAAAGAGACGGTAAAGAAGAGTGCATCATAACCCTGTAAGGTCTGCCCTCTTCCTGTAAACATATCCCTCTTTTGAGGGATAAAAGCATCAGGAGAGTATAACCTGTCATTTTTCTCCAGGAAATACCGGACAACACGCACACCATGAAAAGCAGAAACTCTGTCAAATAGGTTATGAAAGCCGAGATTACTCATCCCGACATAGTAAGAGTTGGGGTAACATACTGCAGCTCTAAAACGTCCTGTATCCGAATACTCATAAATAAATTTTTCAGTAATTGATTTTTTAATCAGCTTTTCTCCGCAGAAATGCAGGAACATCATAATCATCTTCCTTATATCTTTTCTTCAGGCTGTTTCCGTCAATAATTGGAAGCTCATTTGCTACCTGCAGTTTCTGCCTCTTCGGTTCAAAATCCTTCAGCGGGTATACCTCAAAACTTTTTATTCCATCACCAACATCCCTTACTTCAGGAGTCTTTGAAAAACCGGTCGCTATTACTGTCACCCTCACTTCATTTTTCATCGAACTATTTATCACCATCCCTGCAATAATCATTGCATCATTATCTGCATTACCGGTAATGAGTTTTACAATTTCGTTATATTCGAAAAGTGAAAGATCATGCCCACCGGTCACATTCACCAGTATACCTTTTGCGCCTTCAATTGATGCATTTTCCAGAAGCCGATTATGAACAGCCATCTGTGCAGCTTCAATTGCCTTATTTTCTCCTTTTCCTGTACCTCCTCCCATAATGGCGCCGCTGGACATATTCATGATGGTTTTTACGTCTGCAAAATCTATATTAATCTCACCCGGTATAGTAATTAAATCGGAAATGCCCTGCACTCCCTGACGCAGAACATCGTCTGCAATACGGAAAGCATCTAAAATAGATGTCTTTTTATCAATGATTTCGAGAAGCTGCTGGTTAGGTATAATAATCAGTGTATCGACAACTTCCATGAGTTTTGCGATACCCTCATCAGCTATTTCCATTTTCCGCTCCAGTTCAAAATAAAAGGGTTTTGTAACAACACCGACTGTGAGAGCCCCGATTTCTTTAGCCAGACTTCCGACAATTGGAGCTGCACCGGTGCCCGTTCCCCCACCCATACCGGCAGTGATGAAAATCATTTCAGCTCCTTCAAGTGACTCCATAATCTTATCTCGATCTTCAAGAGCTGCTTTTTCTCCTATCTCCGGATCTGCACCGGCCCCAAGCCCCTTCGTTAGCTCTACTCCAAGTTGTATTTTCACAGGAGACATACTTGCATTCAGGGACTGTAAATCAGTGTTTGCTGCAATGAACTCTATATTCTTCAAATCGACATGAATCATACGATTAATTGCATTGCAACCGGCCCCGCCTACACCAATTACCCTAATTTTATTTGACATCGTAGTTTCTTCTACAAATTCAATATTCATTACACCCCCCCTATCACTTTTATTAACGGTGATTATAATACTCGCCAGAGTATATGAAGCTCATCGGCGTACACCAGATTAAGAGAATTTTGTCCTTAAAAAAATTCACCGAACCATTCTACCATTCTCTTTTTTATATTCGAAAAAAGCCCGGCCCCTCTGTTTTCCATAAAACTATCAGGCCGTGCATGAAGTCCATATAGTACCAGACCCACCCCGGTTGCATATTCAGGAGATGAAACTTCTTCGATCAACCCTCCTATTTCTGAAGGTGCGCCTATTCTAACAGGCATCGCAAAAATATTCTCAGCAATCTTATCAACCCCTTTAAGAAGCGAAGCTCCCCCTGTAAGCACAACACCGCCGGAAATGATATTCTTAAAGTCTTTTTGTTCAAGATCGTTTTTCACGAGAAAAAAGATCTCTTCCATCCTCGGCTGTATTATTTCTGCAAGGATCTGCCTTGGGAGCTGAGTCGGCTTTCTCCCACCGACATTTGGTACTTCAATCATTTCGCCAGGTTCGAACAGATCAGAAGCAGCAGCACCCCATTTCTTTTTTATCTCCTCGGCAGACTGTAACGGTGTACGCAAACCAATTGATACATCATTTGTTACGTTATTCCCTCCCATTGAAATCACATTTGTATGCCATATACTCCCATTAAGATAGACAAGAACATCTGTTGTGCCTCCGCCGATATCTATGAGTATCACCCCTAATTCCTTTTCATCATCCTTCAAGGTTGCCAGAGCAGATGCAAGCGGCTCCAGGACGATATCATTTACCGCATACCCCGCTCTATTTACGCTCTTCACTATATTCTGGGCAGAGGCGACCGCGCCTGTAACAATATGGACCTCTGCTTCAAGCCTTACACCGCTCATTCCAACCGGGTCTTTAACCCCTTCCTGATTGTCAACAATGAATTCCTGTGGAAGTACGTGTATCACCTCTCTTTCCATGGGAAGCGCCAGCGCTTTTGCAGCCTCCACAACCCTCTCAACCTCTTCTTGAGTTATCTCTTTGCTCCTGGTTGATACGGCAACAACACCTCTTGAGTTGATACCTTCAATGTGACCGCCTGCAATCCCGGAATAGACCGATTTCACCTCGATGCCCGCCATAAGTTCTGCTTTCTCAATAGCAGTGGCGACAGAATTAATTGTTGTTTCAATATTGACAACAACTCCTTTCCGCAGGCCTTTTGATGGTGATAATCCCACACCAACTATATCAATAGAATTATACTCATTAAGCCTTCCTATTACCGAGCATACTTTTGTAGTTCCGATATCAAGTCCTACAATTATCTCTTCATCATAGGTCATTTTTGAACTCCCTTTTCCTTACTGCTGCATTCGAAAAGCTCAGGTCTATTTCTAATATTTCATTATCAGATATCATATCAGCATATAAATTCTCCAAAACTAGAATGAGAGCGCGTAATTTTTCACACTTTTCTCTCGTAATTGTATTACCGAGATAAACCCTGTAATTATTATCCTTAAACCGTACATAAATACCTCTCTCATTCACCGAAAAAGAATGTATTCGTTTATAAAATTCCGGGTACACGTTTTCAATCTCTTTGATCGAACTGAGTATACCCTCTACCATGAAATTATCTATCAAGTCCCCAATTCTAATATCGTCATTATTAACATTAATCGTAATAAATGGAAACATCTCAAGATCCCTCCCGGTGGTTTCTTTCAGGATAACTCCTTCACTGCTCAGCCAGTATGTATGTTCCGCATCCATAAGCGAGTTATTAATCAGGTTCTTAATCAGGAACTTAATCAGGAACTTTTTTTCTTTTTCTGCAATATATATTCTCAGAGTATCCGGATACTCTTTTACTATCTCTATTCCTGATATTCTCTTATCCTGTATAAGTGACAGCTTTGCCCTCTTTCTATTGAAAAACAGTATGGAACTGCCTGTATCAAGATCAATGATCTTTACTATCTCATTGTTCTGTATATATGTGTTGCCATAAATCTGAACCTTTTTTATCGGAAGCACTACAGCCTTCCTTATCCCGCTTAACAGTTTTATCAGTAACAATAGAACAAGTATTACGATGCATGAAGCAAGTATAATTCTGATAATCTTTTTAGACCGTACCTCATTTTTTCTGTACTCTTCTATCATTGTTCCCAGGCCAATTTCTTGCTTTGATATACTTGATTTCCCTTTCCCCTGGATATATTAAGAAGAATTCCTACAAGTATTGATTTGGAAAACAGGCTTGATCCACCATAACTCAAAAATGGTAAAGATATCCCCGTTGATGGGAGCAAACCGGTAACCACAGCAATATTAAATATCGCCTCCCAGATAATAAGTGAAGTAATACCGAATGACAGAAGAAACTCAAATTTCCCTCGCTGTGAATACGCAATAGTGAACCCGCGATATGCAAACAACATGTAAAGGATGATGACAATGATTACACCTAAAAACCCCATTTCCTCAGCAAAAATCGCAAATATAAAATCGGTATGAGGAATTGGAAGATACTTCATCTTCTGTATACTCCTTCCGAGCCCTACACCGAAAAAGCCTCCAAAAGCAAAAGCCTTAAAAGATTGAATAATCTGATACCCTTTATCCGTTGGATCAGACCACGGATTAAGAAACCCCATTATCCTTTCTTTTCTATACCCCTTCCCGCTTATCATTAGATATATGGCAGGAATTGAAACGAGAAAAAGTGAAAAAATTGAGAGGCTGCGAATACCCATAATAAAAAACATCGATATGGATAGAAAAAAGAGTATAAATGCAGTTGAAAAATCAGGTTCGAGAAAAACAAGAAAAGATATTATTGAAATCACCAGAAAAGGCGGCAAAAACCCCCTGTAAAAATCGTTAATTTTATTGCCCTTTTTCGATAGTATCGAAGACAGGTATATGATAAGCACAATCTTTGCAAATTCAGAAGGTTGAAACCCCATATTGGAGAACCGGAACCACCGTCTTGATGGATGAACAATCCCGGTTTTTATGAAAGGAGGTAAAAGGAGCATAGTAAGAAGGATAATTATTGCCCAAACCAACAGCTTTTTATGTTTTTCAAGGATCGAATAATCAATAAATATAAATATTATGCATGTAAGCAGAGACAGAATAGCCCACACTATTTGCTTCTGTAGAAAGTATGTATGATTATTCAGTTTTATTCCTTCATTGATACTCGCACTGAATACCATGACAATTCCAAGGCCGTAAAAAATGATAATGATAGAGAGAAGTATATAATCAATTTCTCCTGTTCTCTCAAAC
>JAUVYC010000122.1 GCA_030603285.1 Spirochaetota bacterium | reverse complement strand
CATTGAAAAAAGATCAACGTTTATCACTTGCAAAAAAGATTGGGATGGATGTGTGTTACTGTATTACCGGCGGCTTATGCAGGATTGAAGGGATTGGGGATGTGGTTCAAAGGCTTCCTTATAAGCTCCCTGTTCTGAATCTTCTTGTGGCGAACCCCAGGGAAAAAAAATCTTCCACTGCCTGGGCATATTCAATTATTGATAAAGAGAATATAGGAATTAACAGGAAGAAACTGGAAGGTTTAATTGTGGGAATAAAAAGTCAGGACATTATAAAAATTGCATCCAGTATACACAACGATTTCGAAAGCCCAATATCCAGGTATTACCCGATAGTCCAGCAAATAAAAACAAGCATGATGAAACACGGTGCGATGAATGCCGTCCTTGCAGGGTCAGGGCTGTCGGTCTTCGGTATATTTGAAAATGACATCAATATTTTAAAAGCAAAATCTTCACTGGAAAAAGACGAAATTTCCTGCTTCATCACACACACCATAGATGATTAATGCATTTTTTAATATTATTCTATCACAAAACATGTGGGCGCCCTAAATTAAAAACCCATCTCCGTTACGGCATGTTGGCGGTGTTAAATTTTTTATCTATAATATCTTTTGTGTGAATCATTAGCTCATCGGCGAGTCTGTTTTCCGGAAAGGTTTTAAACACCCTGCCATTTTTAAACAAAATGCCCGTATTATTCTTACTGCCTGCAATACCGATATCCGCACTCCGTGCTTCACCGGGGCCGTTCACATTGCATCCCATAACAGCAACAGCAATTCCCCCCACATCTTCGAGGTTTTTCCCATCCTGATTATATTTCTTTTCCAGGGCCTTGAGCCTATGATCAATCTCTTCAGTCATTTTCTGAAGATCCATCCTGCACCTCCCGCATGTTGGACAGGAAATAATGGTATAAGCCCTCGGATAAAGCCGGCATGAACCAAGGATATTCCTGGCAAGCAGAGCCGCCTCGCTCACATTCTTCCGGCTGTACTCCTGGTCAGAAGAAAGCCTCAGTAATACCCCCTCCCCGATCCTTTCATAAAAAAGACTACCCAGAGTAAGAGACCCGGGTATCAAACTATCCTCCATGCTCCTGCACGGAGTCAGTGAGACCACATGCCGTATCCCATAACGCATTTTCAGGTACCTGCTGATGTTGAAATGAAGAACAGGGTCTGGGTGATGAATATGCACAAAAAGGTTTTCAATCTTCTCTCTTTTCAGCTCACCATATGAAACTACAATTTCATTCACAAGAGAAAAAAAGCCTTCCCCCTCCAGCACAGAACGATCCTCTTCCCTCATGTACAGGTAAACAGCGCTCCCGCTCCGGATGAGGGTATCCCTGTACCTCAATACTTCTTTTTGTATCCCCGGGTGTACTGCAATACCTGAAGTCCCGTTCCTTAAAGATCCCTCAATAAGAGCAGGGTCCTTTATTGCGGAAACCACATGAAGATTCAAAGATGAAACCTCACGGATGAGTGCAGTGTCTTTCTGGCTGCGCACTTCAAGCCAGATGTGAGATACACCGTGTTCGCCTGCAGTCCGTGCAGCATCCAACAAGACCCCTTTTTCTACGGCGTTATGTGCAATATAAAAATGTAACGGAATTCTCATGTTCTATTTAGCTTTTTATAAATCGTATTTTCATAATAGCAAAGATAGATTTCATTAGCAATAGAAATTAAAAGAATTAAATGTCATTCTCTCAGTTCACTGCCAAAAGGAAGCCACTTCCTTTGAAGGTGGTCTATAATATTTATAAAAAGATTAATTAAAAGGCTATGCCTTTAAAAGCCTTTTGGCTTGGAAACCACCACCTGTTTTGCAGGTGGTCTTTCACCATTTTAATTTGCTTTTACAGCATTCTCCTTATAATATAAATGAATGATAAAATTAGTTACCTTTACTTCTGATTTCGGCACGGTAGATTCATATGTCAGCGAGGTAAAAGGGGTTATAAAAGCGTGTGACCCGGAAATTGAGATTATTGACATAACCCATTGGATTGAGCCGGGCAATCTCACAGCCGCATCATTTGTGTTATTAAACTCCTTCAGGTATTTTAAGAAAGGGACAGTACACCTTGCTGTAATTGACCCTGGGGTAGGCAGCGATCGGGATATTATTGCTGTGAAAACAAAGGACTATGTATTTATTGGCCCTGACAACGGCATTTTATATGAATCGGTAAAAGTGGACGGAGGCGGCAGGATATATGCACTTGCAGTTGACCGGTTTATTAAAAAAATCGCTGAAATATATGCAGGTAATGAGGTAATCCGGAGGATTACCTGCGGAGGGATCAGCACGACCTTTCAAGGGAGGGACCTTTTTGCCCCTTTTACAGGGTATATACTGGGCGGTATGCCCCTTGAGGCTGTTGCCGTTGAAAAGGGATCAATGATAAAGCTTGAAATTACAAGCCCGGTACGGTCGGCTGATAAGGTATGCGGGAAAATCATCTATATTGACCGTTTCGGAAACCTTATATCAAATATAAAAGGCGGCCTTGTTTTACCCGGGGATGAAATATTTTTAAAAACCAGGAAAAGCATAACCTCAGTAGGAACATTAAAGAAGTCTTATTCCAATGAGGATGAGGGAAGATGCCTGCCGCTTATCGGATCAAGAGGCTTTCTTGAAATAGCATTAAACCGGGGGAATGCGAAAGATTTTTTTGAAGCCCGGTACGGTGATGAAATCTTAATCTTAAAACAGGCGAAAAGGTGATGATAGACATCAGGAAATTAAGGGAAAACCCCCAATACTTTAAAACCGGAGCACAGAAAAAGGTATTTGATGTGGATATTGATACTGTTCTTGTGCTTGATTCAGAGAAGAGAAAGATCCAGGCATCAATTGATTCTCGTAAAAAGGAACTCGGGAATAAATCGACTCTAATAAAAAAAAAGTCAGGGGCAGAAAAGGAAGAGCTCCAGGAAGACCTGAAAAGTTTTTCAAGGAAAATCAAGAAGGATGAGAAAAAACTCCGGCAGCATGATAAGAGGCTGAGGGAGCTTTTGCTTGCCATTCCGAATCCGCCGATGGACGATGTTCCTGTGGGGAAGGATGAAGATGATAACGTGGAGATAAAGAGGGTAAACGATATTCCGCAGTTCTCATTTAAGCCTAAGGATCATGTGGAGCTGGGACTTCTTCACGGCCTGTTTGATATTGAGCGGGGCGTAAAAGCTGCAGGTACACGAAGCTATTATCTTAAAGGGGATGGTGCCCTGCTCGAGAACGCGCTTATACGGTATGCGCTCGATGTACTTTTAAACAGGGGTTTTACCCCCTTTGTTACCCCGATCATAGTCAAAGAGGAGTGCATGGTGGGATCAGGATTCTTCCCTCCAGGCAGGGAAGATACGTATGAAATAGAGAAGGATGAGCTGTTTCTCATTGGCACATCAGAGGTCACCCTTGTTGCATTTCACATGAATGAGATCCTCAGTGAAAATGATCTCCCTTTACGGTATGCAGGCAGCACAACATGCTTCAGGCGGGAGGCAGGAAGCTATGGAAAAGATATACGGGGGCTCTACAGGGTACATCAGTTCCAGAAAGTTGAGCAGGTTGTAATATGCAGAGCAGATTATGATGAGATGAAATCCCTCCATGAGGAGATCCTTTCCAATGCAGAGTACATTGTGCAGAGTCTGGGCCTGTGTTACAGGGTTGTTGAAGTATGTACCGGGGAGATGGGGATGGGACAGGTTAAAAAGCATGATATCGAGTGCTACATGCCGGGACGTGGAGGTTTTGGCGAAACCCATTCATGCTCGTCTTTTGATGATTTTCAGGCACGGAGGTTAAGAATAAGGTATAAGTCAGGGAGCGGGCAGAACCTCTTCCCCTTTACCCTGAACAACACCGCAGTTGCAAGTCCGAGGCTGCTTATTCCCATTATTGAGTCCTTCCAGAATGAGGACGGCAGCATAACAATCCCCGATGTCCTCGTCCCGTACATGAACGGCAAGAAAAAAATCCATTAATTGTGTCCACCCTATGTAGGGCCGCCCCCACGTGGTCGCCCATTGAATGGCAATTGGGAGACGAGTTAACTCTTCCCATTGAATGGGGATTTACGTACAATCCTCCCCCTTGATGGGGGAGGGAAGGGTGGGGGTGTAAATAAAATAATGTAAGGGCAGCCCCATGTGGCTGCCCCTAATCTATTGATCCCTTTTTGTATAAAACAACCTCCGTATTATCGGCACCCCGATTGAAATCACCGGTATAAATATGATGAAAAAGAGTATATGAAACCGTACATAAAGCCACCATGTAAACAACCCGCATGCCGCAAGCGACAAAATTATAATAAGTATATTTTTCCTGCTAATCATCGATGATCAATATCTCCGTTCTCCGGTTTTTCCTTCTCCCCTCTTCAGATGTATTATCAGCCACCGGTTTTGTGTCCCCGTAACCCTTTGTGATAATCCTCTTTGATGAAATACCATTCCGAATAAGCCAGTGTGCAACAGACTCTGCCCTCATTTTAGAGAGCTTCATATTAAACTCTTTATTTCCAATCGAATCAGTATGGCCTGCGATCTCTATTTTAATCTCAGGATTTTCCTTCATCATGGTAAGCATCTTGTCAAGCGTCCCGAGTGAGCTTGGCTCAAGGTTTGCGTTCCCGGTTTTATACTGTACGCTTTCAAACTTCAGTGTTTCACCCTTTTTTGCCTTTGAAAGAGATAGATCGAGCGGCTGTATGGAAAGGTCATCAATAGCCTTCTCATCAGGAAGGGTAATTGTATCAAAAGTGTAGCCAGGAGATGAGAGAATCAGATCAGTCTGTCCCTTTTTTGGTATCTCAATCTCGAACTTTCCCTCCTGTATTGCTTCTTCTTTTTTCACGATCGTTCCGCTTTCAAGCTCTGTTGTTGCCTCTACAGTGCCGCTTAAAGGTCTGCCCGAATCCCTGTCCTTTACTTCACCTTTTATCGTTGCTGTTTCCTGGGGCTTTGCAACTTTTGCGGCTGCTGTTTCCTCAACCATTCCGGATACTGTTTCTCCCGGCACTTCCGTCTTTTCTGTTACTGTTTCTCCAGGCAATTCAGCCTTTTCGACTCTTTTTGTTACTGGTTCTTCTGGCTTTTTAATTTCTTCAGTTTTTACAATTTTTACAGTTACTGGTTCTTCAGGTTCTTTAACTTTTTCAGTCGTTGTTACTTCAGGCTTTTCAATTTTTTCAGGTCTGATAGCCCTGACAAGCCTGCCGTCCCCGATTGCAAGAAGTGTATGTTCTGCAGGTAAAAAAAGAATCCCCTTGCTGATTGTTAAAGCGGAAGGCTCCCCTTTCAGAGTTTCTATTCTGTTAACTGTATCCCCGCTCTCAGAATCTACCGTGACCAGTGCGCCTCGTTCCCCCTTTATTGGTATAAAAAGGTAGCTCCCAACTACAGCAAACTGCGTCCTGAAAGGCGCATTATAAATAACGCTCTCATCCCCGGTTTCAGGGTCAATTTTCAATATTCTTCCATCAGAGAGGGAGAGAAATATATGCCCCTGGGAAAAAACAGCATTTGAAGCAACTGCGGCATCAAAAGCCTTTTCCAACACCTTTTCTCCTGTTTCCGCATTAAATACGCTCATGGTATTTCCGGAAGACAGGTAAACTTTTTCATTATAAATAACTGGCGAAAAAATATTTGGCACATTCTGTAATTCTGCAAACCAGCGTAGAGTTCCGTCGTTTTCATTCAGGGCAATAATAAAGGCACTCTCTTTCTGAAACTCCTTACTGACAGTAAACACCAGCCCGTTCCAGTAGGATGGGAACCCTCCATACGTATAGATGTTCTTGTTTTCCCAGATGAGGTGGCCGTTTCTAAGCTTACGTGAAAAAAATCCTTTTCTGTTTCCGTAAAAAATTTTCCCCCGTGCAATGGTAGGTGTGCCGTAAAAGCCGAAACTGGGGTCGCGCCTCCCCCAGATAACCTTTCCCTTTTCCTCATCTATGCAGTATAAAAATCTTCCTGCAGGTAGATACACGTATCCTTCATACACTGCAACCATCCGTGTTAAAGGGCCTTCAGCTTTAAACTCCCATAAAAGAGAACCGTCCGCAGCGTCAAGGCAGTAAAGGTAGTGGTCAGTTGAAACAATAAAAACCCTCCCGTTTACAGATACAGGATTAAAGAGCTTACCGTCAGAGCTGAAAGTCCAGATGATCCCGTCGCTCTCCGGGATAATACCGTCATTGTTTCCTGTAAGGTACTGGTTTCCCATGTATGTTGGCCAGTTTTCACGGATGAGGGGGTAGGTAGATAAAGGAAAAATGAAGAATAAGATGAATGTGAATAAGATGACCTTTTTTCTCATGTCTAAAATTATTATATTTATATATTGAATAAAAGTCGAGAGGAAAACACAAATGCTTATCACCAAAAACCAGATTGAAGAAGTATTAAAATACAGGTTTAATGAAGTGCCGGTAACATCACTTTATCTGAATGTAGACCCTGCCAAAAACACAAATGAAGAGTACATAAAAAATGTCAAAACTCTTTTACGGGAAAACAGGGAAAAACTGGCAAAGGAGGATTTTTCCAGGGAAGGGTACTACTCGGTACTTGAAGATTTTGACAGAATAGCACTGAGCGTGGAAGCAATAAAGGGGCATAATTTTAACAGCTTAGCATTATTTTCTTCCTCAAAAAATAATTTTCTGCAGTCATATGAGCTTGATGAACCATTGAATGACCGGCTTGTTGTTGATTATTTTCCATATATAAAACCGCTTTTCACTATACTTCGCCGGAAAAAGCGGTACATTGCTCTTCTTTTTAAAAAGAATAAACTGAGGGCATTTGAAGTGTACGGCGATAAAATAAAAGAAGAGATTGATCTTTTTATAAACAGCTATTTTTCTTCCCGTTCAAATGCGTATATTTTTATCAATGAAAAAAAGTACCAGAACAGGTTGGAGACTGAATACAACAAGTTTCTGCGTGAAGCCTCAAATGAGGTGCTTGACCTGTTTATGAAAAAAGGCGCAGATTATATTGTTCTTGGGGGGGATAAAAATATCGCCCGGGATTTTGTAAAACATATGCATTCATATTTACAGGAGAAGTACGCAGGCTGCATAGATATCACTTTCGATGCTAAGGATAATGAGGTGCAAAAAGAAGTACGAAAAATTAACGAACAAATAATATCAGAAAAGGATAAGGAATTAACACAAAGGATAAAAGGCGAGCTATCAAAGGATGGAGATGTGTGTAAAGGAATAGATGCTGTATTAAAAGCCCTTTCAATGGCAGCGGTCAGTATACTGGCCGTTGAAGATGGGTTCATGGCCCCAGGATTTATCGATAAGGAAAACGGTCTTCTCTATGCAGATCCTGACCAGGAACTAAGGGAAAAAGCATCCCTGGTCCCTGTAAAGGATGTAATAAACGAAGCCATTGATGATGCAATCCACCAGGGAGCTGAGGTGAGGATTATAAAGAACAGGGAGCTTATGAACAGCCTTGACCACATTGCTGCTGCACTGCGGTTCAAAATGTCGGCATAATCTCGTTTCATCTTGACTTGCAGGATATTTATTATATATTACAGCTTAGTATCATTCCCCTGTAGCTCAGTTGGTAGAGCAGATGACTGTTAATCCTCGGGTCGCTGGTTCGAGTCCGGCCGGGGGAGCATCGCCGAACGAATTTTGGAAATATTATTTATGGCTGGCAAGACATCATAATTAATCTGTTTTACCTTCCTGCCATAAATAAGAGTTCGAAAAATCGTTCGGAGATGCTCCCCGTTCTGAATAAGTTTCGAACCATTCCAATTAGGATTAAAAACGAGATTATCAATAACAAAGTTAGGAAATAAGTCTAATTTACACAAACCTACACTCCCTTACATTTTAATTTAAATATTTTCCTAAGATTTGCTTTAATCCTTC
>JAUVYC010000025.1 GCA_030603285.1 Spirochaetota bacterium | reverse complement strand
AAGAAGATATGGGGAGGGACTTCACCAGGCCATAGAGGCCAAAGAAGGGGTGGCCATAGAGCGCGACACACAAACACTGGCCACTATAACGATTCAGAATTACTTCCGTCTTTATGAAAAACTTGCAGGAATGACCGGTACTGCAGACACTGAAGCAGAAGAGTTTTCAAAGATATATAATCTTGATGTCACTGTAATACCTACCAATGAACCGGTAATTCGTACAGACCATCCGGACAGGATATACAGAACTACAAAAGAAAAATGGAAGGCTATTGCCGATGAGATCGAAGACTGCCACCAGAAAGGTCAGCCTGTACTTGTTGGGACTATCTCCGTTGAGAAATCGGAACTTCTCTCAAAAATCCTTAAAAAAAGAAAGATCGGGCATGAAGTCCTTAATGCTAAATATCACGAAAAAGAAGCTCACATTATAGCGAAAGCAGGTAAAAAGACCAGTGTTACTCTTGCTACGAATATGGCAGGGAGAGGCACTGATATAAAGCTCGGGGAAGGGGTTGTTGAGCTTGGAGGTCTGCATATTATCGGTACTGAGCGGCATGATGCACGGAGAATTGATAATCAACTGCGCGGACGGAGTGGAAGACAGGGTGATCCAGGCTCCTCACGTTTTTATCTTTCTCTCGAAGACGATCTCATGCGGTTATTCGGATCTGATAAAATTTCCAATGTGATGCTCAAAATGGGGATGGAAGAAGACCAGAATATTGATTCTCCACTGGTGAGTAAGGCAATCGGGGGCGCACAAAAAAAGGTTGAAAATCGAAACTTTGAGATAAGAAAGCACCTGCTGGAATATGACAATGTAATGAACGATCAGAGAAATTATATTTACAGCAAGAGAAACGAGTTCCTGGATAATTTAAATATTAATGACAAAATAATTGACATAATTAAAGAGTGCATAACAAATGAATTAGAAGAACAGGAACTTCCACGAACAGGGATTTCCAACAGCATTGCAGAACCAATTTTTCACCAGCTTGGGGGCTTATTAAACAGGAAATGGGAATCAGATAGTGAGACGGAAGAAGAGCTTACCATAAACACCTTAAGAGAAACGTTATTCAATTTTGCAGAAACGGCACTTGCAGAAAAAGTATCGGAGCTTGGAGAGGAAATTGCGCCGCAGGTAGAGCGCTTTATTGCTCTGCAGTCGATTGATCGGAGATGGAAAGAACACCTGTACGAAATGGATGGAATGAGAGAAGGAATAGGATATCAGGCATACGCCCAAAAAGACCCGTTGATTGAGTACAAGTTCCAGGCATTCAATCTGTTCCAGGAGCTCATAAAAAATATAAATACTGACATCATTAAAAGTATATTAAAAGTACATATTGCACCTGCAGTAAAGAAACCGAAAATCTGGCAGATTAATAAAACCCAGCATGAAGAATACGGCCAGTTTCGGGCAGGTGGTGGTTCCCGGGCAAGTGAAACACATGGAGAACCGGAACTCCCCCTTCATAAACCTGAACGTATGCAGGTTATCACCGGTAAAAAGGTAGGAAGAAATGAACCCTGCCCATGCGGAAGCGGTAAAAAATATAAATACTGTTGTGGACGGTAATCAATTATTACAATGAGTATAAAAGAAAATTATGAAAAAATACGAAATGAAATTCCGGACCATATAACCATTGTTGCAGCTGCAAAAGCAAGAACAGCAGAGGAAATTGAAAAAGCCATAGATTCTGGTGTTACGGATATAGGTGAAAATTATGTCCGGGAAGCTGAAAAAATATTTCAGGATCTTGGAGAAAAAGCAAAACTTGTGAAGTGGCACATGATAGGCTATTTACAGACAAATAAAATAAATAAGGCTCTTCCAATATTCGATGTGATACAAACAGTTGAATCTGCAGAGAAAGCACGTGCTATTAATAAACGGGCAGCACATATAAATAAAGAGATCCCTGTTTATATTGAAGTAAATATCGGCAGTGAACTGTCAAAGAGCGGTATTAAGCCGGAATATAAACTGATTGAAAAGGTGATTCGTGAAATCTCAAAAATAGAATACGTGAGAGTAGAAGGTATAATGACAATGGGTCCTTTTGCAGGAAATCCGGAAGATGTAAGGCCTTATTTCAGAAAAACAAAAGAGATTTTCGATAAAATCAAAGCTTTAAATTTAAACAATGTGAATATGAATACTCTGTCCATGGGAATGTCGAATTCATATAAAGTTGCAGTGGAAGAAGGAAGCACCATGATCAGATTGGGTACAATTATTTTTGGAGAAAGAAACTACACTTAACCGCCGAGTATCACCCATCCTGCCTTTTCCTGAGATCCGTTACAGAAATCCCTGTTATAAATGTCAGATAAGAGGGAATAATCGGGAGAACACAGGGAGAGACAAAGGAAACGAAGCCCGCTGTCACTGCGATTATTAGTGAAAGATTTTCTGCCTCAATAAGTGAAATGTCAGGAATGACTGAAAGAAATTGTGAAAGTCTTAAAAATTGGCCCAGTACAAGAACCAGACCTACCCCAAGAAGAAGCAGTCCGCTCACCAACTTTATTGCTCTAAATTTTTTTTTCATAAATTTTGAAAAAGAAATAAAATACCCATACGCTGCTACGGCAAAAATAAAAGGGAGTCCAAGCCCTAATGAATAGGCAGTGAGGAGAATAACCCCTCGAAAAGCTGAATCTTTTGTGGCAGCTAAGATGAGTATGCTCGAAAGTATCGGACCGATACAGGGGGTCCAGGCAGCCGCAAAGGTAACTCCAATGATAAAAGCGCCAAAAATCCCCTGCGGCCTACTGCTGAGCAGCGCCTTTTTTTCGAAATTGAGGAATGGAATATTAAATAAACCCATGATCTGGATTGAAAAGATAATAACGATGGCGCCTCCAATGATAGAGATCAAATGTTTATACCGGTTAAAAAATAAAGAAAATGAGCCGGCCCCTGCACCGAGCAAAACAAATATTATTGTAAAGCCTAAAACAAAAAACACTGTATTTAAAATACTTTTATAAAAAATATCCTTATTCTGCACGTCCTCAACTCACTACTGTACTTTCTTATTAAGATAAATTATGATATGCAAATTAAAATTCATAAAAAATATATACTCAGCCACCTGATGTGGACAAGCCACATGCAATATTATAAAGATTTTCTTGCCTGCGGGCAAGAAAATCAGGATTAAGGTACTAAAAGTAGAGACGTAAATGACAAAATTTAACAATTGACAATAAAATTAAAGAAACCTATAATTGTTACATGATACGCCTAAGCAAGGATACAATCCCACTTGATGTGTTAGAAGAAATCGTTGCCCTTGGTGAAGGTTATAAGACTGAATTTAAAGCAACCCTCCCTTCACCAGCTGCAATAGCAAAGTCTTTGTGTGCATTTGCAAATACAAAAGGAGGAAATATTTTTATCGGAATAAATGATTCAAGTATTCCTGTTGGCGTTATTGATAAAGATTTTGAATTAACCAGACTCGAAAAAGCATTTCCACTTCTTTTCCCGAGTCCAGACCTATCTGTCAAGATAGTTAACTTTAAAAATAATGAGATCATATTTATCGAGGTAAAAGAGGGAAAGAACAAACCGTACTACGTAAAAAACGGTGAAAAGACACAGGCCTATATACGTGCAGGTGATGTAAACCTTCCTGCCACAAAAAAAATATTAAGAACTTTCATTAACAGACAGAGCCCTTATTATTATGGGGGAAAAAGTCTCAAAATGGATGAAAAGATCGTTTATAACCTTTTTGAGAAGGAAAAACGGTTAAGTATATCAAAAATACGGGAATCATTGAACTATTCTGAAAGACGTTTAAAAAAAATATTGCTTAACCTTACAAAACGTGGGCTTGTTATTCCTTCAAAAAACGAAAAAAATGTGTATTATAAGACAAAAGTTTTTTAAAATAGTATAAATAAAAGTATCCACATCCTGAGAAGAGGAACAGTTTTTAAATGAGTCGTTGAAAACACAACCCTCTTCTTTAGAAGAGGAACAGTTTTTAAATGAGTCGTTGAAAACACAACCCTCTTCTTTAGAAGAAGGCTTTACTTTGGTTTCTGTAATAATCCCTACATATAACAGGGTGCATACGCTGAAAAGGGCAGTAGATTCTGTTTTATCTCAGACCTATAAAGAATATGAAATTATTATCATTGATGATGGCTCTACCGATGGAACGGGGAGTATCATACAGTCTTATTACAAAAATGTGCGCTTCTTCTCTATTGCACATTCCGGGGTGAGCAGGGCCAGAAATACCGGGATTGAGAATGCAAAAGGTGAATGGATTTCGTTTCTAGACTCTGATGATTACTGGCTTCCTGAAAAGTTACAAAATCAAATGGCATTCTTAAAAAAGTATCCTGAATATAAAATATGTCATACAGATGAAATTTGGATAAAAAATGGTAAAAGAATTAATCAGGGAAAAAAACACATAAAATATATGGGATGGTTTTTTGCTCCATCACTTCATCTCTGCCTGATCAGTCCTTCTTCTGTGATAATCCATAAATCGGTTTTTAATACAATAGGTAAGTTTGATGAACATTTTGAGTATGTTGAGGACTATGACCTCTGGTTGAGAATAACATCACGATATCCTGTTGGATATATAGATAAAAAATTAGCAGTAAAAACAGGTGGCCATAAAGACCAACTTTCAAGGAAGATCGATGGAATAGAAAAATATAGAATACTTGCACTTGAGAAATTGATTTCAGAGAAAAACCTGAGAGAAGATTTATTAAAAGAAGCTCTGGATGTGTACAAAAAAAAATGTGCCATCTATTTAACTGGATGCAGAAAAAGAGGAAAGCAGGATGAAATCAATGAAATACAATCAAGAATGAAAAGGATTATAGATAAATATGATGGCTTTATATATTCCATATGACTCTTTTAAGAAACAGGCTTGAATATGAAAAAAATTCTCATCATAGATGATGAAAATCTGGTTAGAAGTGTTATTAATATTGCATTAACGAATAATGGATACAAGGTGTATGAAGCAGATAATGGAAAAACGGGCATTCAGATGTTTATTGACATAGATCCTGACATTGTAATTACCGATGTTAATATGCCCGAAATGTCCGGTATTGAAGTAACAAAAAATATAAAAGAAAATAAAGTAGATGCTGACGTGGTAATCATGACAGGATACGGTACAGAAGAGCTCATCATTGAAGCATTAAGGGTTGGGGCTTCAAATTATATAAATAAGCCTGTTGATTTTAAAGAATTATTTAATATTCTTGATAGCATCATTCTTAAACGGGAGAATAGAAGGCTCTTTGATGTATTAAAGGATGTAGTGGTATTCGAAAAAAAATCCCTCGTTTTAGATAATGATATCACAAAAGTGTGGGGAACGGTAAATCAAATACTATTTAATTTGTCCCCGAGTATCGGGAGAAAGAAGATTGAAGAATTAAAACTTGGTCTCTACGAAATATTGGTAAATTCTATTGAACATGGGAATCTTGGTATTACGTATGATGAAAAAAAAGAAGCTCTTGAAAACAATACATATAACGAATTAGTTACCAGAAAATTGAAAGAGGCAAATGAACAGAAGAAAGTGGTTAATATACAAACAATCTATAATGGCGAGGAACTAGTTGTCGAAATAATTGACTAGGGGAAAGGATTTAACTTGAAGGAACTGCCTCAGTTATCCGACCCGGATACCCTTCTTGCAGTCCATGGACGGGGTATACTCCTCGCTTCTTTATATTTTGATAAACTCGAATATAAAGAACCGGGGAATGTTGTAACTATAGTTGAGAAGTTTGGTAAAGAATCTTGAAGCTTTTGTTATCTCACATGCTCGAAAAAGGCACAGACATACGCCATAAATGATGTATCTACCTCAGTGCGGTTTTCTCACAAATTTAAAAACAGTAATGTTTATTAATGATAAAGCAACACATTACAGTATCAGATACAGAATGTAATTAGGAGTGAGAAAAGCGCTAAAACCCGTTGTTTTCGATATTTACAAGTATTTGCGGGAACTGCGGGTTAGTGTACCCCACGCTTTTCTTCTCCTGATACATTGAGTCCGCTCTCCATAAGGGCGGAAATTGCTTCATCGGGATTTTCAAATCTGAAAATGATGAGAGCCTTATCCTGAGGCTGTTCAAAAAATGCGTATATATATTCCACATTTATATTCTTCTTTCCCAATACTTTCAGCACTGCCGCCAGTCCACCCGGTTTGTCCGGCACTTCAACTGCCACAACATAATTTTCCTTAACAATGAAATCTTTTTCTTTTAAAACCTTTACTGCCTTTCCTATATCGTCTACAATCATTCTCAGGATACCGAAATCTGATGTATCGGCAAGTGATAATGCTCTGATATTTATCTTATTATCTCCAAGTATCTCAGTAATTTCCATTATTCTTCCTACTCTATTCTCTACAAATACAGATATCTGTTTTGTTTTCATATTTATTTCCTTTTTTGTTCAGACATCACAATGTTTTTATGCATGGAATCCACGTGGGGCTGCCTCTACATATATTAAATTTGCCTTTTGTCAATCACACGCTTTGCCTTTCCTTCAGACCTTACAATGGTTTTGGGTTCAACAAGCTTTACTCCGACTTTGATACCAAGCACACTTTCGATTTCTGCCACTATTTTGTTCTCTGTTGCTTCAAGCCCCTTGATTGAATCAGAAATAAGACGTTCATTCATCTCAACCTGAATGCTCAGTTCATCAAGATTTCCAACTCTATCTACAATAATTTGATAGTGGGGTTCAAGGCCCTCGATATGAAAAAGAATCTCTTCTATCTGTGATGGAAATACATTTACTCCGCGAATAATCAACATATCATCTGTTCTACCCATTATTCTTTTCATCCGTACGGAAGTTCTCCCGCACTTACACTCTCCAGGAATAAGTGCTGTAATATCCCTTGTTCTATATCGTAATAGAGGTGTTGCTTCTCTTGTCAATGTTGTAATGACAAGCTCACCTACTTCACCAGGGGGAAGCACTTCACCGGTTTCAGGATTAATAATTTCTGGATAAAAGTGATCATCACAGATATGAACTCCATTTTTATACCGGCATTCATTTGCAACACCCGGACCGATAATCTCTGTTAGACCATAGATATCTAAGGCCATAAGGTTGAGCCGTGTCTCAATTTCTTTTCGCATGTTATCAGACCACGGTTCTGCACCAAAGTTCCCTGCTTTTAAAGATACCTTTTTAAAGTCTACCCCCAATTCTCCTCCAACCTCTGCAAGATAGAGTGAATAACTAGGGGTGCAGGTTATGATGGTACTTTTAAAATCCTGCATTATCATAATCTGTCTTTTCGTGTTTCCGCCGGAAATAGGAATAACGTTTGCTCCGATTCTCCGTGCTCCATAATGTACTCCAAGGCCGCCTGTAAAAAGTCCATATCCGTATGCATTCTGAATTATATCATTTTCTGCTGTCCCACTCGCCGTAAGACATCGAGCCATTACCTCACCCCACATATCTATATCACCTGAGGTATATCCTCCAATTACAGGTTTTCCGGTAGTTCCGGATGATGTATGAATTTCTACAATCGTACTCATCGGTACAGCAAACATTCCAAAGGGATAATTATCTATTAAATTTTCCTTTGTTGTAAATGGCAATTTTGCTATATCTGTTATTGAAGTGATACCATCCAGATTAATGCGGGCAGCATCTATTTTCTCCTTGTAGAATGGAATGGAATCATAAACCCTTTTCACAAGGTTTTTCAATAATTCCCCATGAATTATTTTTTTCTTTCGATCAGTTAAGGTTTCTCTTTCTCTATTCCAAATCATCGCAGTCCCCAATCTTTTCCCATATTATAGCACAGGATTTAGAAAATGCAATAAAAAATTATTACATTTTATCTATCACACGCCTTATCTTTACTTCTAACTTCTCCTTCAACAATTCATTAACATGGTGTGGTTTGGCCTTGCCCTTTGTCTATTTCATAACCTGCCCTACCAGAAAGCCAAATGCGTTCATTTTACACCCTTTATAATAAACACCAACTTTTTCACTTTCACGGAGAACATCATTAATGATTCTGTTCATTCAAAACTTTCATAACACACTCCTTAGTTTATATATTACAGCTTTTTTTCTTTTGTACTATTGTTCTTTTTCAAGAGGTGTATATTGTAACAGAAACTTCATTTTTTTCCCATCATCAAAACAGATGACTGCGACTCCATTCTCTACCTCCACAACTTTTCCTCTTCCGAAATGTTTATGAATAACCCTGTTATTCACTTTAATCTCCGGTTCTCTTTTTACCTTCTTTTCCCCGTCAGCATTTAGATACTGCGGACCCAGGCGGCGTTGAAAAAACCCCCTGGCGTTAATCCCACATGTGTTATCTTCAATCAAACCATTATTGTTGGTTCCCTTTTCTTCATTAAACACAACCAGTTCTTCCGGCAGCTCAAAAACAAAGTTTGAAAGCCCCCTTTCGACACTTTTCCCATAGAGCTTTCTTACTTTTGCAGCAGTTAAATAAAGCTTTTCCATTGCTCTTGTCATACCAACATAGAGGAGCCTTCTCTCCTCCTGGATATCAGCAGGACTTTCTCCGGACAGATAGTGGGGAAAAATTCCCTCCTCCATCCCGGCTATAAAAACTACGGGAAATTCCAGCCCTTTGGCATTATGAAGTGTAATAAGAAATACTCTATTATTTTGATATTTATTATCATAACCTCCCTGATTAAGGCTTACCTCTTCAATAAACTCCGATATAGAAGAAGACTGGTTCTCTTTTGAATATTCTTCAACCGCATTGTATAGCTCATAAACATTTCTGACCTTTTCCTCTTTATTTTCATCTTTAAGCCATTCAATGTATCCGGATTTATCAAAAAGTATCCTTAATAGCTGCGGTGGATATGTATTATGTACCAGATCCTTTAATTCAACATAAAAATCAAGGAAGCTTTTTACAAGGGGAATGCGTGAAGGTGCAATATGAATTTCAGATTCTGATTGATATATTGGATAACCTTTCTCAATAGTGGACCTGACAAGAGCATCAACTGTTTTCTCACCTATACCCCTTGGCGGTTTATTTGCAATTCGCCGCAGAGAGATTTCATCCATCGGGTTTATGGCAAGTTTTAAATAAGCGAGAATGTCTTTGATCTCTTCTCTTTCATAAAAACGCAGTCCGCCTATAATTATGTATGGAATATGCAACCTGGAAAATACATATTCGAAAGCCCTTGATTGTGCATTCATCCTGTAAAAAACTGCCATATCAGAATATTCATACCCGTCATGGTATTTCAGATTTTGAATCTCCTCTGCAATAAAGATTGCCTCATCCCTGTCCGAGAATGCCCGGCAGAACCTGATTTTTTCCCCTTCTCCTTTTTTTGTATAGAGTTTTTTGCCAAACCTGCCGGAATTCTTATTTATCAGGTGAGATGATGCTGTCAATATTGTTTGATAGGATCGATAATTTTCTTCTAATTTGACGATTCTACTATTTTTATAATCCTTTGAAAAGCTTAAAATATTTTCAATTCGGGCTCCCCGGAAACCGTAAATCGACTGGTCTTCATCCCCGACTACACAGATATTTCCCTCTGGATGTGTTAATTTTTTTAACAGAGTATACTGTGCATGATTGGTGTCTTGAAATTCATCAACAAGGATATATCGAAATCTATTTTTTAATAAATTAAGACCTTGTTCATTTTGTTCTAATCCCCTGGTAAGTTTAAAGATCAGGTCACCAAAATCGAGTAAATTCTCATTACCCAGTTTTTTCTCATAGATTTTATATATATCGTAAAATACAGAATCTGTTGAGAATGCTTCCAGCTCTGCCTCTTCCGCATTAAAAAGTTTGTCTTTTGCTCTGTCAATTAAAAATGCATATTTTCCCGGTTGATAGGTTTCGGGATCAATATTAAGATCCCTTATTATTTTCCTCACGATTGATATCTGGTCCTGCTGATCTATAATTGTAAAATGTGGTTTGACAGAAAAATGATTTCCCATAATTCTTAAAATATTTGCAGCAGCTGAGTGAAAGGTTTTTATCCATACATCAACATTTACCCTGAGAAGAGAGTTTACTCTGTCTTTCATTTCATTACTGGCTTTGTTGGTAAAAGTGACAGCAAGAATATTCTGAGGATTCAAATCCATCTCATTAATGAGGTAAGCTATTTTATACGTTATTACCCTTGTTTTACCGCTCCCTGCTCCTGCAAGTACCAGAAGCGGTGAATCATTGTAAAATACCGCTTCAAGCTGAGAGGAGTTTAAATAACGCTCATAGTGGATAGTAGATCCCATAATACCTAATGCGGTTAAGATAAGGTAAAAGACCACCTGCAAAGCAGGTGGTGGTTTCCAAGCCAAAAGGCTTTTAAAGGCATAGCCTTTTAATTAATCTTTTTATAAATATTATAGACCACCTCCAAAGGAGATGGCTTCCTTTTGGCAGTGAAGATAGAAAAAAATTAATTCACGTTTAGGGTGCAAAAAAAATTCAAATATGAAAAAATACAGCTCTCAGAATCTGAAGAAGAGCATTTGCAAAAATCCCTGATACTATATCATCAAGCATAATACCAGTACCGCCCCTGTACTTCTGAATAATTCTGATTGGTGGTGGCTTTATAATATCAAAAAAACGGAAAAATAGAAACCCAAATACGAGATAAATCATACCGGATAGCCCCGGTTTGAACTGAAATGAAAGAAAAGTAATTAATATTCCTGAAACTTCATCAATTACAATCTTTGAAGAATCTCTTTTAAGAAAAATATATTTTTCTGCATAATCAGAAAAAACAAAACCTGATGTTACAAGTATGAAAGTAGCCGCATAATAAAATATAGACCGTGAAAGGAGCACCCACATGCCAATCCCGACCAGGGTACCAAAAGTACCAGGCGCTACAGGGATATACCCGGCAAAAAAGCCTGTTGATAATATTTTTACAACCAGTTGCAGTGCTTTTTTCCTTCCAAAATGAGAAAAGAGAATTATATTTTTTATTAAATATTGAAACATCGAAAATAGAGCAAGAGATGCTGAAATAGAAACAAGAATAAGAGGGAGGTAATATATAATCAATCCATGTCTATCCCCTGCGATTTTTGTCCAGAATTCAATTCCTCCGATATTAATCATCCCGGGCCTTATTGAAAGAAAGATTTTCTTGATAAAGAGAATGATCAATATACAAAAAACTGAAAACATCTGGAATGCCGTTTTTACCTTTCCCGAATATTCGGTTGTAATCGGTTGTTTTTTCCTGAGAGCAACCATCCTTAGTAAGGTGACAGTAATTTCTCTGAGAAGTATCACTATAACAAGCCAGATGGGGATAAAAAAATCGGGAAGCAGTATAAAAGAAATGAAGGCTCCGCCAACCAGGATTTTATCAGCAAGTGGATCGATAAACACCCCGAATTGAGTGTGTATATTCCATTTTCGTGCAAAATAACCATCAAAATAATCACTGATTGATGCAAAAGTAAACAGGATGAGAGCAATAAGGCCTGAAAGAGCACCCCTTCCGAAAAGTGAAAATATAAAAAATGGAACAAGGATAATTCTAAAGAATGTAAGAATATTGGGTATCTGAGATTCGAGTCTCTTTTTTAAAAGCATTCTCTTCATAATACAGGCAAAATATACGTTCAAATTATAAATAAATATATTCAGTGAGGGGGTAAATGTCTATGATTTAGAATGTAAAAGACCGCCTTCAAGGAGATGGCTTCCTTTTGGCAGTAAAAGACCACCTGCAAAGCAGGTGGTGGTTTCCAAGCCAAAAGGTTTTTAAAGGCATAGCCTTTGAATTAATCTTTTTAGATATATTCCAGACCACCTGCAAAAGAGATGGCTTCCTTTTGGCAGTGAACAAAGACAACATAATCAATTGACATATTACTATTTTTGTGTAAAATGTAAATAGAAAATTAATGTAAACCTGCTGAATTGAAGAGAACGAATAATGAAAAAAAGTATAATTCTCAGAGGTGATGGGATTGTTGATGGCGTCCTTTTTGATAAAGCTTTTGTATATCATCCTGAAAATATGATCATTCCTAAGATAACGATACAAGAGAACAAAATTGACTCCGAAATTCAGCGGTTCTGTGAAGCCCTGAACACAGTTAAGCGGCAGCTTGAAAAAGACAAAATGAGGGTGCAAAATGAGCTCGGCCGTTCTGAAGCCGATATTTTCCAGAGCCATATAGTAATCACTGAGGATATATTTTTTACCGAGGAAGTACCCGCACTTATCTCGAAAAAGAAAAGAAATGCAGGGTGGATTATATTTGAAGGGTTAAAAACATACGTCGACACCTTTAATAATTTAGATAATATCTACTTTAAAGAGCGTGTTAGAGATATAGAAGACGTTTCAATGCGCATAATAAAAACACTGCAGGAAGAGAAAGAATCGGACATTATGAAAGATATAGTAGGTATATGCGTGGTGAAAGAACTTATCCCTTCAATGATAGTTCATATAAATACCAGGAGAATAAAAGGCATTATTGCAGAATCCGGTGGAGAAACCGCTCATGCAACCATCCTGGCCAAATCTCTAGGCATCCCGTTTGTCCTTAATGTTAAAAATGTAACAGAAAAAATTGAAACCGGTGATCTTACAATTATTGATGGACATGTCGGAGATGTAATCATAAACCCCACAAAAGACATTATTAATCTTTACAAAAAAACAGAACAGGAGTATCAACATCATCTGAAAGTTCTTAAAAGGACGACAAAACTTCCTTCAGCTACAAAAGATGGGGCTAAAATAAGGCTATCGGCAAACATTGAAAGAATTCCGGGAGCAAATATCGCTTTAAAGTATGGTGCTGAAGGAATAGGTTTATTCCGGACAGAACTACCCTTTATCACATATAACAGATTGCTGGGCGCAGAAGAACAGTTTGAGATGTACAGAGCAGTGTTAAAAATTTTTAAGGATAAACCTGTAACCATACGGACACTTGATATTGGAGGTGATAAATTTTTCCCTTTTCAGCAGTCCATCCCATTTATGGAAGCAAATCCATATCTTGGACTTCGTTCCATACGCCTCTCACTGCTGAAACCTGATATATTCAGAATTCAGATTAGAGCTCTATTAAGGGCAAGTAATTTTGGGAAAATCAAGATGCTTCTTCCAATGATATCGTGTTATGAAGAATTAACACATATTCAAATAATCATAAAAGAGGAAAAAGAACTGTTACAAAATGAAGGAATTGAGTTCGATGATCAAATAGAAGTTGGAGTCATGATTGAAATACCTTCAGCAGCTCTAGCTTCAGAATATATTATAAAACACTGTGACTTTTTCAGTATTGGAACAAACGATCTGGTTCAATATACCCTTGCAGTAGACAGGTCAAATGAGAGAGTTGCACCTTATTATATACCGGAAAATCCCGCGGTTTTGGAATTGATAAAAATATCCGCCCAGTCTGCTGTTAAAAATAACAAACCATGTTCAATATGCGGTGAATTGGCCGGAAGTCCGTTGTTCACGCCGTTCTTTTTGGGTATAGGCATTACCGAATTAAGCATGGAGCCAAAACTTATACCTGAAGTGAAAAAAACAATCCGGAATACCACATTAAGTGACGCTAAAACACTGGCTGAGAAAGTGCTAAGCACAAAGAAGGTAAAAGACATTAAGAGTATTCTTAAGGATTTTTATGATAAAAATAATCCGGAAGAATAAGATATCATTCTTCGCTTTCCTCTTCATCACCTTGATGTTCATTATCAGGAAACTCATAATAACATTCAGGGCATCTCCAATCTGCATAATCGAGTCTGAATCCACATTTTGGGCATTTGATTTGAGCGGCCTCTTTCTCTTCAGTTTTTTCCTTTATAGTATAAATCCTGATACTCAGATCCTTTCCCTCTAAAGAGACGGCAAGATTCTGTGCCTCTTCTTTTAAGAGTCTTTTAATTTCAATGGTATCTGTTTTTTCAAAGTATTCTTCAAAGGCTTTTTTTTCTTTATTCACATAATCTTTTATTCTTTCAATAACAAAATCCTCCTGTTCGGGCTCCAGGATATCAGATATTTCAACACAATAAATATTCTTTTTTACTGGCATATTTTTCTCCTTAAATCTCACTTGCTGCTGGGTTATTTATTTCAAATTCTCTTTCTCTTTTTTTTGTTACAACTATACAAATCCATATGCCTATCTCATACATCGCAAATACAGGTACAGCGAGCATTATCTGACTTACAACATCAGGAGGGGTAAGAATTGCTGCCGTAAGGAGAATCCCAACAATAGCATATTTTTGCCCCTTTATTAGTGTCCTGGGTGAGACCAGGCCGAGCTTGGAAAGAAGGAGAATAACTAAAGGAAGTTCAAACATCAAACCAAAAGCCATAATCATTTTTCCGAGAAATCCAATATATAAATTCAGTGTTATCATCTTTATAATATTCTGCTTTTCAAAGGAGAGGAGGAATGTCATTGCCAGGGGCAGAACTGCCCTGAATGCAAAGGTAGCACCTATTAAAAAAAGAACGTAGGAAACTGGGCCGAAGAATATTAAATATTTCTTTTCGTTTTTTTTAAATGCCATACCGACATACATCCATATTTGAAACAGGATAAAAGGCATGGCAGCCAGAATACCAGCAAGAATAGAGAGCTTTATCATTACAAAAAATGCTTCTGTCGGGCTTATAAAAACAAGATTTTCAATCCCACCTGTTTTTATTATTAATGCGAGAATTTCATCAATAAAAAAATATGCTGCGCCTGAAGTAACAGCTACACTTAATAAAATATAGATAATACGCCGGCGAAGTTCGCTAAGGTGTTCGACAACAGTTAATGCTTTATCTTCCATAGGCAATTAAGCTATTAGCAGTAATCTATTCTTTATTATTTATATAGAAAAATACCTGACCGACAATGTTTTGGCCTTTTTGCAGCTTATCAATTATACTATCGGTCCTGTTTTACTGTCAATGACTATTAAAGGCATACACAATAAAAAGAATCCAATTACCTTCCGGATTGGTAGACCTGCCATATCCCATCCGAGAAAGCATAAACCTTACTCCCGGATAACTCAGAATAGTTCACCGCCAAAAGGAAGCCATCTCCTTTGGAGGTAATCTATAATATTCCTAAAAAGATTAATTCAAAGGCTATGACTTTAAAAACCTTTTGGCTTGGAAAAAGACACCTGCTTTGCAGGTGGTCTTTTACCAAGAGGTACAGAAATCGTTTCCATAGATAAAAAAGGCGCTGTCAGAATATCACCGTTGATCTTTACTGAGTCTTTAAATTTAATGGATTTTCCCATCGGAAGCTTTTTTGAAGCAGCAATTTTATAAACTGCATCGGACCCAAAAGGAATCTCCAGATTTATTAAAGCCACCTTTCCAGCATCAAATTTGGTGTTCATATTTCCTGAAAAAGCAAGCTGACTGATCTCAAGATAATACCTTTCCTCCTTTACTACCAGCCGGGTTTTGGCCTTAAGAGATAAAGTGGATGGGAGTAGAAAAATACTGAAAGGGGTTTTCTTTATATCGCTGAGTTGTTTGGGTATTTTTGATATATGATGCCCAAGTGTATCCCTGTAAATAAGAGCAGGCTT
>JAUVYC010000185.1 GCA_030603285.1 Spirochaetota bacterium | reverse complement strand
TAAAAATGAGTCACGTCTATGTCCCTAATGCGGACAAGCCGCATTCAAGATTAAAAAGATATTTTCTTGCAAACTAAAGTTTGTGCCTATTGTGCAAGAAAATTAGTATTAAGGTACTAATGCGGACAAGCCGCATTCTTGATTATAAAAATGTTTTCCTGCAAACTAAAGTTTGAGCTAAAAAAGCAAGGAAATTGTTATTAAGGTACTATAGCCGGATCAGGGAAAAAGTTCAGGATAATTTAAAGTGGGTATTAATGGAAAGGATGAAAATTTTAAAATGATCGATTGGGAAATACTCATTCCCCCAGGTTCTATACTTTGTGCGCCAAAGACCTCTGCTTTTCATAGGCAAAAAGCTCATCTCTCTTGAGGTGCCCTTCTTTTATCTCTATCCCCAGGATATTCTCAAATGCACTTACGAGAGTGTTCTTAAACTGCACTTTATCCAGTTTCTCACCTGTCACTTCCTCCACAGAAGTGAGAGGTTCCAGCACCTTGTCCTTAACCTCCGGCGGAATCCAGATAACCTTAAAGAACTCATCTGTTTTCAGGTTGCCAAGAAAACAGAGAGCGTTCACAATTGTTAAATTCTCCAGCCGGGAAATAATAAAACCCCCTATTTTCCTCCCCTTTACCCGTACGCTCCCCCTGTGCTTGTACCAGGCACCGGCTACTCCGAACTTCTTAAACGTCTCAACAAGGATCTCGCCCACCTTTTTATATGCCTCATCAATGCTTTCAAAAAAGGCGCTGTCATAAACCATCTGAACAGAGATCGTACTCTCAGGGTGAACAAATAGCAGAGTCCTTTCCCCGGTTAAAATAATTTGCTCAAGAGACGGGACGTCAGCCTTTATCTCATTTATTAAGGCGGCGAAATTGGAGAGTGCAATAATAGCCTTTGCACCGCAGTCATTCAATATGTGTATTATTTCTCTTCCTTTGTACATTGTGTTAAAGGGAACCGCAATAGCTCCTAATTTCTGCAGGGCAAAGAATGAATAGAAAAACTCCGGGATATTCGGAAGCATAATGGCTACTCTGTCACCTTTACATATACCCAGAGTCTTTAATCCGTTTGCAAGTTTATTTACGTTTTCATTGAGCTGTTGATAATTTATCTCCTTGCCTTCAAATACGATTGCAGGCTTTTTTTTAAAACTCTCCGTCCTGTCTTCGAGGATTTTTCCCAGACTCATCCTCTCGGTCACTTTAGTAAAACCCCCTGTATTCTTTATATTTATTCCCTAATGTGGATAAACCACATTCTTGATTTAAATCAGTATTAAGGTACTAATACGGATAAGCCGCATTCTTGATTTTTAGAATTTCCTTGCCTGTTGGGCAAGAAATTTAGTATTAAGGTGCTATTCAGGTGTTCTCCTCAATAAGCCTTTCATCTCTATATCCATCCCTCAGTTCTTTCCGCAGAACCTTGCCTGTGGCACTTTTAGGGAGTGATTCCCTGAACTCAACAAACTTCGGAACCTTATAGGGGGATAGGTGCTCCTTGCAGAAATCAACAATCTCTTTTACACTCGAGTTTTCCCCCTCTTTGAGAACGATAAATGCCTTAACCGCTTCCCTCATACTTTTATCATGAGCACCTATAACTGCTGCCTCCTTCACCTTATCAAAGGTGTAGAGCACCTCTTCAATTTCACGAGGCGATATGTTGAAACCTCCCCTGATGATGATATCCTTCTTCCGGTCAGTGATATAGAAAAAACCATCTTCGTCACGGTAGCCTAAATCTCCGGTATGAAACCAGCCGTCCTTAATTGCTTCAGCCGTTTCCTCCGGAGAATTGTAGTACCCTTTTGTTATCACGGCTCCCTTTATGACGATCTCTCCTGTCTCCCCGGGTTGAAGTTCCCGGTCTTCTTCATCGAATACTTTCATCTCAACACCCGGAACAGGAGGACCTATGGAACCCGGTTTAAAGCCCTCTCCCGATTTGTTCAGACATACACATGAGGTAGATTCAGTGAGTCCGTATCCCTCCGCAATCCTTGTCTGGAAAACCGTCTCAAACTCTTTAATCACTTCCAGAGGCAGTGGAGCGCCTCCTGAGATGCATTCACGAAGAGATCTGGGAATAGATGCTTTTCTCGATCTTGCAATCTGCAGCAGATGGATGTACATAGAAGGTATTGCTATCAGTATGGTGGCTCCCGACTCAGCGATGTTCTTAAGAAGTTCCGCCGGGCTGTACTGGGGGATGAGGCTCACACTGCATCCGAAATAGACAGTTGCTACCAACACATCACTCATGGCATAGACATGAAACAACGGAAGAACTCCCACAAACCGGTCACAGGGCTCAATGGGTAAAACACGTTCCACCAGTTTGCACTCCGCCTTGAAGTTGTTATGAGAGAGCATCACCCCTTTTGGCTTGCCTGTGGTACCAGACGTATACAAAAGAACCGCAGGATCATCGGGATCTATTTCCTCAGAGGAAAATTTGCGGGATGATTTGAGCATCAATTCCTGAAAAGAGATGGTATCGGCCGGTTTTGCCCCTCCACGTCCGCTCCTTGGGTATTTGGCAACCTCAATGTCATTTCTCTGAGCAGACTCTCTGTCAACATGTACATCGGCACCGGCTAAAATTCCCTTCTTTTTCACCCCCTGGATTACTATCGTATCCGGCAATTTTTCTCCGGAGAGGAGGTACTTGCCGGCTATTCTCCCTTCTACGAGGGCCGATGGATATGCGAGCAGATCAGCCGCATCGCCCTCAGGGTTAAAGATAAGCCTCCATTTATCTCCCATCTCTTTTACCCCGCTTTTATCTTGATCTTATCTTGATCTTATTTTGCTGCAAGGAAATCGTCCACCTCATCAAAGAACTTTGATCTTATTTCCTCTGACGGCGGTGGTGTAAAAAAACTAACGGCTATATAGAGTACCATATTGACGATGATCGTGGGCATTACCGGATGCATTTCAAAAAACAGAGGACGGTAAATTAGCCCTGCGATCAGGTATATGAGCCCTGCTAAAGTTCCTGTTAAAGCACCCTGTTTTGTTCCACGCTTCCAGAGTAACCCCCCCACCAGTGCAGGCCCCCACTGGGCAAAGCCAGGGATAGTTACCTCTGTAAGGTACAGGGCCATGGCCATGGGGTTCCATATAGAAATGCCGAGGCTGAGTACAACAACACCGATAAGAGACAACCGGGCCCATCGAATTATCTTGATATCTGCAGCATCAGGCTTAAAAAAGCCCTGGATGAGGTCTCTGCTCACAATAATGCTCGAGGTCAAGAGCTGTACTGCTGCAGTAGATACTGCGGCAGCTATAACACCCATTAAGACGTATATGGAAAACCACCCGGGGAGGTATTTCGTAATTATTGTCTGAATTATTGAATCGACAGCTTCTTTTCCAACTACCCCGGGCATAACCGCGGGTGCGACAAGTGAGCCCCAGATAAACGGTATGGTGTAAAAAAATACCCCTCCAAATACAAAAATAAGAAGCGGAAACCATTTAAAAAGAAGCTTGTCTCTAGCGGTCATTACCCCTATCACGATATGCGGCCAGCTGAAAGCAAGCAGCCCAACAACCATTGTGCCTCCTATTATCACCGGTTTGAAATAACCGAGGGGCCCAGGAGCACTCAGGAGCTCCGGGTTGCTAACCATCAGGTTCTGTGCTGCCTCAGTCAGACCACCGGGAAGAAAGCGGTTTACAACCCAGATAAGCGAGCCAAGTATCGCCGTTGCATATACCGCGCCCAGGAAAATATTCCCCCATGCAACTATGCGCATTCCACCGAGGAAAACGAGTATCACCAGCAGCGCAACTGTATACAGAGCTCCGACGATAACCGGAAGCCCTGTAAGGGCTTTGAAGCCCAGTCCCACACCCAGGGGCTGTATCCCTATATAAGGAACAATAAAGGCCAGGAGCATGATTGAGAGTATAAGCCGTAAAAGTGGAGATTCGTACCTTTCTGACAGCACCTCAACAGGAGAGATGTATCG
This sequence comes from Spirochaetota bacterium, assembly GCA_030603285.1. GTDB lineage: Bacteria > Spirochaetota > B62-G9 > B62-G9 > DRHN01 > JAUVYC01. The sequence continues at coordinate 1,625 of JAUVYC010000185.1, read as the reverse complement.
ATTCAGCCGCGCAACTGCCCAGAGCCTTGGCCCGAGAAACATATAGAGAGCGGCAAAGCCTGCAACGGATCCCCAGATAAAATAGATATAGGCCGGACCGTGCAAATAAAGGAAGCCTGGATAACCGTAAAACGTCCAGCTGCTGGATACGGCAAAGAGGATAAAGAAAAACATCACCACAACGCCTATCGTCCTACCTGCTAGCATGTAATCCTCGGCTGTTTTCGCCGATATCTTATATCCATACGCTGCCAACAACAGAATAGCCAATCCGAACAACGATAGAATGATAATTTCCATAGCTCAATCTCCTTTTTTGTGCCCGAATGTGGACAAGCCACATTCAAGATTTAAAGATTTTCTCGCCTGTTGGGCAAAAAAATCAGGATTAAGGTACTAATGTGGACAAGCCACATTCAAGATTTTAAGGTACTAACGATAAGGCCAGTATTTAAAGAAATAGATCAGATATGCCACCAACCAGACAAATATAAATATAAGTCCAGCCGCAAGCGGAAGGGTCATCCAGCCGAATACCAGCACCTTGCTGGTGAAGTACCTGGGTACGAACAACATTCCTACTACTGAGAGAAACAGAATGATCAGAAATATTCTCCCTGGTGTATGTTTAAGAATCTCACGCACCCTTAACACCTCCTCCCTTTTAAAGGTAAAATACCACCTGCAAAGCAGGTGGTGGTTTCCAAGTCAAAAGGCTTTTAAAGGCATAGCCTTTAAATTAATCTTTTTAGAAATATTATAGACCACCTCCAAAGGAGGTGGCTTCCTTTTGGCAGTGAAACCAAACTATTTTTTCCGGCAAACTCGATAGATCCAAATAATCGAACTACCGCCCTTCGATAAAACACAACTATAGCGAATATGTTAAATGCAAGTTTAAAAAATGTCAATCAAAATTACAAACATCTATCATAAACATTTGGTAAATTATTTTTTTAAGTACAAAGCTTTTTTGAATCCATTCCTAATGATCTGGAAGCAAAGTAATTTATAAAAGATCGATTACAAGGACTAAATGAGGTAGTAAAGGATAATATTATCCTCAAACACCCGCAATTTTCTTCCCAAAACTCTATAAAAGCTCAAATTACCCTCAAATGGAACCATCAGGCTGCATTTGTAAGACAGGTCTCCCTTCTCTGGATCCATGGCTGAAACTTCATCGTTTCTTGCCACGCTCTAGGATTGATGATCTTCGCACACTTGAGTCTTATGACCCAAAGCATCCCTTCTTCAGACCACCGGGCTCCCCCTATATCGGTTCTAAGATTCAACTCCCTCATCAACCTCTCCATCTTGCCGATCGAAGAATCCCATCTCACGTAAGCAGGAAGCTTCTCCGTAACAATGCTAAACGCATACAAGGAAGCTTCCCTGATGTAGTTTCCAATCTCCTTATACCCTTTCTCATCCATCCAGTGGGCTAAAGCTAAAAGGTATTCTCCCTTCCTCTTGATGATATTTTTATTCACGGTGTTAAAGTTTATTCCCTTTCTCATCTTCAAGGCATTGAGAAGGATGTAGAATACTTCCCTCCTCAGAGGCTTCGGAACATCCTGGTTCCAAAACAACCACTTAAGATGATGTAAAACATGCCACTTGCA
>JAUVYC010000170.1 GCA_030603285.1 Spirochaetota bacterium | reverse complement strand
ACAGCAACGGATTTATTATATACAGAAGAAATTATTCCTTAATGTGGACAATCCACATTCAAGATTACAAAGGTACGAACCCCCATTTGTCACAAATTGTTTAAAATGCCTGGAATGGGGGATTTTAGCGTTTTTCTCACTTCTGATGACATTCAATGCATGACACTATAATGTATTAACATACTAATAATTGACTTTACTGTTACTCAATTTGTGAGAAAACCGCACTAACAATAACAGTCCAGTTGTAAAATATCGGCTAGTCTTCTTGAATCGCCGAGGCAAGTGAGTCTGAGAGGTCCGATAGAGCCTTGATTGCGTCCTTATCCAGAGTATTATTTCCCAACTGTGACATTTCATCTGCAAAATCAAGAGCAGCGAAAAGAGCTATCTTGACATTACTCAGATTGGGAAACTTTACTTTCATTTCATTTATTTTTTCTTCGAGCTTTTTTACGAGGCTTAAAAAATATTTCTCAGATACATCGGATTTGATTGTAAAACTCTCACCAAGAAGTTCAAAACGAATGTATTCATCTGAACCCTGCATGAGGAATACCTTTCTTATGTTTCAATAAAAGGGTTGTTATCTAACCACTTTGTCTTTAAATCCACACTGTTACTCCCATCTTCATTAGTAACATCATCAGTCTTGGAAAGCTCTTCGTTATTAAGCCCAAGATCATTATTAAATAATGAGTTTTCATCCTTTTCAGTTACATCTTCAGATGCAGCATCTGTATCTACTAATTCATTGCTTTTTATTTCTTCAGTATCCTCATTTTGGGGCATAAGTTCTTCTGTACTGATCAGTAATGACTCCTCTTCTACATTATTCTCTTGTAAATCCGCGATACTTTCTTCTACTATTACCTCTTCATTGTCTGGCACTGCCGGTTCATATTCCTTTTCCAGTTCAATTTCCTCTTTTTCCGTTACCTCTGATGGCTCAAGCTGAATATCTGTTTCCATACTCGCAAAACTTTCAAGTTTGCCTAAAATTACCTCAATTTTTTCTCTTAAAAACTCCTGCGACTCCTTTAATTCCTTTATTTTATTTTCTTTTTCCTCGAAATTATTTTCAAGAGAAAATATTTTTTGATTCAAATCCACTTTTTCCAGAATCAACTTTTTTTCTCTTGATTTTAAATTTTCGATAAATGTTATTGCTTTATTAATCCTTGATTCAAGTAACTTTATCTGCTCCTCCTTCATAATCCCCCCCCTTTATTACAGATAATACAGAGCACTGGCTGCAGATACAATCATTATAAATATAAATATCTTTAAAGAACACATTTTTCTTAGAAAAAAAATTAATCCTAAAACTTCTATATTTTCATGCATTTGCCTTGATTGTTTCAACAATCTTCTCAAATGCTGCTTCATCAGTTGTTGCCATATCGCTAAGAAATTTTCTATTAATGTCAATTCCAGCCTTTTTTAAACCATGCATAAATGTACTGTAGGACATGCCAAACATTCGTGCTCGGGCATTTATTCTTGTAATCCAAAGTTTTCTTAAATCTCTTTTTTTTGTTTTTCTATCCCTGTATGCATAAAGACCTGCCTTCATTACTGCTTCTTTAGCCGGTCTATATAGTTTGCTCCGTCCCCCTCTGTATCCCTTTGCAAGCTTTAATATCTTTTTTGTTCTTTTATGTTTAACCTTTCCAGAAACTGCTCTTGGCATTTTACATCTCCATATTGATTAATTTTTCGCACTTACTGCTATTATTTATACCAGGTCTTTAACACTGGGATTAAGAATATTCTGCATTTCATTTATAGGGCAGCATTCGTTTTACAGTCTTCATCTCTCCACTGAAAACATATTCCGGTTTTCCCAGATTTCTTTTTCTATTGGAACTTTTTTTTGTTAATTTATGACTTTTATAAGCCTTTTTTCGTTTAATTTTTCCATTTTTAGTAATTCTAAATCTTTTTGAAGATCACTTTTTTGTTTGTAATTTAGTCATATTAACTCCCTAAAGTGGACAAACCACTTTCTTGATTATAAAGATTTCCTTGCCTAAAAGGCAAGAAAATCGGTATTAAGGTACTAATGTGGACAAGCCACATGCAAGATTACAAAAGTAAGTTTCCCGCAGATCATTGCAGAAAAATAGTTTCAGACAACTCTGTAAAATCAACCTGCCCGGCATCTCTAAGTTATATTATTTACTTTTTTTGGGGGAAATTACGGTTACAATTACTCTACCTTCAAATTTCGGATTAAAATCTACAACACCAACCTCACTTACCTCTTCAACGATCCTGTTAATAATGTTCCGACCGATATCTGTATGAGACAATTCCCTTCCCCTGAACCTGACTGATATTTTAACTTTATAACCTTTTCTCAGAAATCCAATAGTCTGCCTTAATTTTGTATTAAAATCATGTTCTTCTATCTTAGGTCTTAGCCTGATTTCTTTTGTTAGAATTACGTTCTGCTTCTTTTTTGATTCTTTAATTTTCTTTGATTGCTCAAAACGATATTTACCAAAATCGAGTATTTTACATACTGGAGGCTTTGCATCTGGTGAAATTTCAACCAGGTCAAGGCCTTTATTTTCTGCAACTTCCCGGGCTTTTTTTAATTCCATAATACCGAGCTGTGTTCCATCTGTATCGATTAATCTAACTTCTCTTACCCTGATTTCATCATTGACTCGGATATGTTTGTTAATATTTTCACCCCTTTCATAATTTTTTTAACATATAATATAAAAAAACAGCTAAAAATCAAGGTTTTTGTTTAAAAATCCTCATTTCCAGACAAAATGTTCTTAACAGTCCTTACTATCATTATTTTTTTTGTTTGACTTCCTCTTTTACCAGCTGAATAAAATTTTCTAATTTTAGTGAACCAAGATTCTCTCCTCCGCCTTTTCGTACAGAAATTGTCCCTTCCTGTATTTCTTTCTGGCCGATAACCACAATATAGGATATTTTTTTCAGTTCAGCTTCTCTCATCTTATAGCCGAGCTTTTCATTTCTGTCATCAATCTCAACACGAAATCCACTCTCAAAAATTTCCTGATAGACATTCTTCGCTTTACCAACATGATCCCTTGTAATTGGCATAACAATAACCTGAACAGGAGCAAGCCAGGTAGGAAATCTGCCGCCATAATGTTCTATTAAAATCCCAATAAAACGTTCAATGCTTCCCAGAACTGTCCTGTGGATAACAACAGGCCTCTCCTCTTCACCTTTCTTATTGATGAATGTTAAATTAAACCGTTCAGGTAAAGACATATCCAGCTGAATTGTCGCACACTGGTGAAGTCTTCCAAGACAGTCTTCAAGATGAAAATCGATTTTTGGTCCATAAAACGCACCTTCCCCCGGACTTTCTGTATATTGTTTACCAAACTTTTTCAATGCGTTTTCAAGACCATTCGTAGCCATCTCCCACTGCTCGTCGGTTCCAATTGACTTTAAAGGCCTGGTCGATAATTCAAGCTGAAAATCAAAACCAAATATTGAATAAATTTTATCTGTAAGTTCGATCACTTTTATAATCTCACCTTCAATCTGTTCAGGAAGCATAAAGATATGTGCATCATCCTGTGTAAAACTTCGTACCCTGAACAGTCCCTGCAGAACCCCTGATTTTTCATGTCGATGTACAAGCCCGACTTCACCCACACGTATCGGGAATTCCCTGTACGAATGTATTTTCTCTTTATATATCAGCATACCACCAGGACAATTCATAGGCTTAATTGCGAAGGGATAACCGTCTATCTCCGTTGTATACATATTTTCCCGGTAATGGTCCCAGTGGCCGGATCGCTCCCAGAGATCTTTTTTCAATAGAACAGGAGTTTGAACCTCTACATATCCAGCGTTTCTATGCTCATTTCTCCAGAATTCAAGAAGAGTATTTCGGAGTACTATACCATTTGGAAGCCAGAAGGGAAAGCCTGGGCTTTCATCATGGACAGAAAAGATTTCAAGCTGTTTTCCCAATTTTCTGTGGTCTCTTTTTTTGGCCTCCTCCATTCGTATTAAATAATCTTTAAGCGCTTTCTCATGAAAAAAAGATGTTCCGTATATCCGTGTAAGCATTGGGTTTCTTTCATCGCCTCTCCAGTAAGCCCCGGCCAGGTTTAAAACTTTAAAGGATTTTATATAACCAGTAGATGGTAAATGAGGGCCTCTGCATAAATCGATGAAATCACCATTTTTATAGAAGTATATCGTTTTTTCATGTGCAAGATCATTAATTAGTTCGATTTTATACGATTCATGCCTTTCCTCGAAGAATGAAAGAGCTTCATTCCTGTTCTTAACAAACCGTTCAAACCTCTGATCTTCATCGATTATTCTTTTCATCTCTCTTTCAATAGCTGTAAAATCCTGATCAGAGATCTGCTCCGGAAAATCGAAATCGTAATAAAAACCTTCCTTAATTGGTGGACCAATAGCAAGTTTCACATGGGGATACAACCTTTGGACTGCCTGTGCCATTACATGTGATGTACTATGCCTGAGGATATCAAGTGCTTTTTCTGATTCCAGTGTTAAAGGCAAGACCGTCCCGCCTGTCGTAATTGGCGAGTGAAGATCAAACAGTGCATCATTTATATAAACAGCAATTATGTTTTTTGTATTTTTCAGCGGGAGTTTTTCTATTATATCATGAACATAACTATCCTTTTCTACCTCGATATCCTTATTTTCAAACCTCAAGATGATTGTATCCACTTTTTGTACCATTCCTTGATTTTATATTAAAATAATTCACGCCCTGAAAGTTCACTAAAATTAAAGAGGAATGTGAAAGTTGCAGAAAACAGGAATGCTTCCATGATTGCTTCGATAACCTTTTTTTCATGAACCTCCTTCTCTCTTTCTACGTGTTTATCAAAATAGAGTATCTCTTCAGGATTTTGCAGGAGCAATTTATGAGAATTATAGTCCATGATTACTGCTACTAAAATATCTTCAATTGTTTTCATAACATTGGCAATCTTTCGCCTTGTATTGCTTCTTGATACTGATTGTTTTTTTTCAAGCGTTTTGATCATTACAGACTGTTGATATGCTGTATATCGAAAATTTCCATGCATATCGTCTATCTCTTTTATGATTTCAAGGTATTCCTTCACTGATTCCCATCCCGCATTTAAAAGAAGATATGCATTTCCCAGATCCTCTTTTATGTTAATCTTTTTCTGTTCCCTGTAATCTATATTAAACGATATTTTGCCTGTTGTAAGGATAAAAGAGTATTCATTATTAAAAATATCAAGGAGAATAAAAGTTTTATACATAATATCATCTTTGTCCATAAGTCTGAAAGGATTATCTTTATCATTCCCATACAGTTTTTCATATTTTTCCATAGCCTCACGGACGAGTGGAAGCCCCCTCTTAACATGTTTAGGAATTTTTATTTCCTGTTCTTCTCTTTCCTTCTCATACTGTTTCTTTTTAAGAGATTCCTGTTCCTTTTTTAATTGTTCCATCCTCTTTTTCTTTTCTATCAGGGTTATATACCCGATTCTGTCTTTCTCTGTTATATCAAGGAAATTATCAAGTTCTTGAGAATATAGCGGGTAGTATGTACGGTCTATTTTACATAAAATAATGTGGAATTTGTTAAAAAAGTCACCAAGCAGGATATCAATATCTTCTTTTAGTTGATCGATAACGGATATTATTACATCCGGGTGAATTTTATTATGTTTTCCATGAATAACTACAGCTTTTTCCACACACATTTTGCAGATACTGCGGAATTGGCCCAGAATATAGATTTTCTTAAAAAACTGTTTAAATATTTCTAGACCGGACTTTTCCGGGATTATTTTATTAGAAATGACCTTTGAAACTATCAAATATTCCTTCTCATCATAGAGTGCATTGAGCCGTACTAAAACCTCATAAAAAGTGCTGTTTTTTCCTGTAGACATCCTGCGGATATCATTAATAACGGCAACCTCACCAGTTAAAATTGAATTCAGTGAAATTGAAAGCTCCACAAACCGTTCTCTTACAGATTTTTTTATAGATTTGATGAATTTATTCGTAAACCTATTT
>JAUVYC010000253.1 GCA_030603285.1 Spirochaetota bacterium | reverse complement strand
GGTATTCGTCTATTTGGTTGCACTCTAAGATTGGAAGGATCAAAAGATATCCAATGTTCGTACGGTCCATTACCAAAGCCGAGTTTATTATAAAAACCTTGTTCAAAAATACCTAATCCTGCAACACATGTTCCCTTTACCTCTGAATCTGCCAATGCTGTGAGCTCAGTGGCAAAATTCCTATTCCGTGCTATTCTACTAGTGGCAACACCGTTGACCGCACAGAATTTGAGATCTTCATTATTTAGGAACCCTGTAAGTGAAATATTTACAGGAGAGCTTTACTTATAAGCTACCTTGAGCTCGATTGCTACTGATTTCAACCGCTTGTCGGAAGTCCACAAGGATCTTACAGACAACATTGCTGAAGCCAGGAGGTGTGCATCTACGAAACCGATCCCTATGCCCATTAACTTATTTCGTTCGATAAAGTAAAGAAGTTCATCCAGCGTAACAGTTGGAGCCATTGGGAGTGTTTGGATTAAGGACAGGAGTTCGCTCCGGTTTTTGATGTTGCCACAGGCCAATTCTCCGATTATAAAAGGGTGGCACACCACCTCTCCATTCAGAAGCAATTTTTCAAGGTGGAGGTTGCCTTCCCTTAAATGGTCAACCCAGATGGAAGTATCAACGATAACCATTGGCACTATTTAGCTGGTCTCCGACGAGGAATTAGTCGGATATCTTTTTCTGTCCCACCCAGTTTTGCAAGTCGCTTACTGCTTTCGCTGGCAATTAACGCTTCAAGTCCGAGTCGCACTAAGGCTGTTTTTTCCTTAACTCCTGTCAAACGTGATGCCTTCTCCAATATTTCATCATCTATATTTAAAGTTGTTCTCATATGTATCAATATGCATCATTTATGCATAAATGTCAACCGTAAAATTTTAAAAGCTCAGTGGCGCTGTTTACAGCGTCTGCTTCAGCATAGGATCGTGGGTTACTCTCCCAATCCACTTATAGATCCGGACATGAGCAATTAACTGATCTTATATAAATTCAATATCTTTAATTGTGTTTTGTATACAAATCTTTATCCTGTTTAACCTTCCAGAATCATCGAATTCATTCTTTAACTTTTCATAATCATCTAAATAATTATTCAATTCTCTTCTGTAATTTAATCTGCCTTTGGAATCCATGTGGACAGCCAAATAAACCGGATGACCCAGTGAGCCCCCAAGTAACGGTTCAAGATATAATTCACCGGGAACTGCTCTTTCAAGATAATTTTGTGATCACTAGAATAAATCATCCGCTACATCAGAAAAATCTTTTGGGATATTAGATAACCCCTCTGGAGACCAGTTATTAAAAAATGCATTCTCCGCTCTTATAAAAATTTTTGCAAGGTCTTTTAAAGCACTGCTCCTACAAGTACGGCTCCCTTCAATATACTCTGATAGAAAGAATGAATTCCAAGAAGATTAAGACCGTTTGCAATAAAACCTACAATAAATGCACCGATTAACATACCAAACACTGACCCTTCGCCTCCTGCAATGCTTGTTCCACCAAGTATAGTGGCAACAATTACATCGAACTCAAATCCCTGGCCAACCATTGCCTGACCAACACCAAGTCTGGAAGCCATGAGAGTTCCCGAAAAGCCCGCAAGTGTGCCTACCAGAATATAGAATAGAAGTACCAATAAGAGTGGCAAGAATTATTGAAAACCAGAGATGGATACCAAGCGGTACAAAATAAGCTGACAGAATACCTGTTAATCCCAACGTGCTTCCAATAGTAAGATCAAAGTTCCCTGAAAACATGAGCAGTGTGACGGCACACCCCGATATTATAACGAATGAGACTTGTCGTGTTACGTTATTTAAGTTTGTAACTGTTAAAAATACATCTGATAAAACTGCAAGAATAATACCTATGAGAATGAGCACACCACCTATTACAAGTTTATTGAAATATTGGAACGAATCGATAGTTTCATTATCAAACCTTCGGTTAATCTCTCCTCAGGCACCATTGTTATTCCAGTCTTCATTGAATCCTTTGGGATTTTATAATTAACATCCTTTACAAGACCTTCTTTAATAGTATCAAGACCGTAAAGTGCCTGTGCAATCTCCGATAGCGAAAATATCATTCAGTATATGTTAAATATATATAATTGTTATATTTTGATTTCTTAAATTTTCTATCACATGAAAAAGCCTTTCTGTTTCCTGGCCGGACAGAGCTGCAGTAGGTTCAGCCATAATAATCAAATTTGCATCAACACCAATTGCTTTTACCATGTATCCCACTATGAACACATTCTGTAAATTAATTAATATTGCATTATTTAGAAAATATTTTTATAATATTTGGAGTTCTATATAAATACACTTTTCGAGATATCGCAAATGAGAAGCCATTAGAAAAGAATATGAAAAAACCTGAGTGGAAGAGTGGAAGATAAGATAAATCGATTAATTTACAAATTGTCTCACTCTCATTCTTTCTAAGATTGATATCTCAGGAGGTTATTAAAAGCGACTAACTATACTATCGATGGCGTGAAGAGGTAACAATGGAAACAACCATTTTACTTATTCGTCATGGTGAGACATCCTGGAATCGCAAAAAAATTTTTCGAGGAACCCATGATGTTCCCCTTAATAACAATGGACTAAAGCAGACTGAACTTCTGGCAAAGAGCATTAGATCTCGTTCCCTCGATTTTGCTTATTCGAGTCCCCTTAAACGTGCAGCTGAAACCGCATCTATAGTATTAGAAGGAAGGAATATCACCTTTGAAAAGGATGACGGGTTGCTGGATTTCAATTTTGGTAAATGGACAGGTTTAAGCGAAAAGGAAGTCTCTGAAAAATGGACTGAGGAATATCATCTCTGGAAGACTCAGCCTGAATCACTGCGGGTTCCGGGCGGCAATACTCTACAAGAAGTATATGATACAGCATATCAGGCTATGGAAGCATTGGTCTTTGCTAATAAGGGAAAGACTATAGCTTTGTTTTCTCATCGTGTTGTCAATAAGCTATTGGTGTTAGCAACTCTTGGATTGGGCGTGAAACGGTTCCCCTACATCAGACAGGACAACTGTTGTTTAAATGAGTTGAAGAAAAATGATTCAGGTTATGTTATATATACGCTAAATAACACATGCCACTTAATACAGGGAAATGTTGATGTGCTTCAAGCTGATTTTTAATGAGAAACGGATGAGAATATCATCTTCCATTATGATACATACATCTGTAATGATTAATCCTGTTAACTTTGAAAATACAAAGTCCGTGTTATTATTTACTTTTGTGATAAAAGGATGAATAAAAAATGACAGGAAGAGAAAGGGTATTGGCAGCGCTCAATCATAGAGAACCTGACAAAATACCGGTTGACTGCGGTGGGATGCGCTCAACCGGTCTCATGGGTATGACCTACAATGCATTAAAGGAGCACCTTAGTAAAAGGGAAGGGGAAACAAAGATATATGACATGATCCAGCAACTCGCCATACCGGAGGATTGGTACCTTGCGAAGTTCCAGATCGATACAGTTGATCTCGCACGTGTTTTCGCAGATAATCCGAAAGATTGGAATGACTGGAAGCTCCCAAACGGAACAAAGGCAAAAATACCCTCATGGTTAAAAATTGAGAGGAAGAATAATGCCTGGGTATGTGTTGATGACGAAGGAGATATACTCGCCGAAATGCCAGAGGGATCCTATTTCTTCGACCAGAAAATATGGCCGTTAATTGGAGTTCATAAGGATAATTTTGATGATTTACCGGATCATATTGACAAAGTGATGTGGACCCATATGACCGATCCTCTCTGGAAAAACTCTGGAAATCCTGACTTTTACTCTATAGTGCAGGAGAGGGCAAAAAAGCTCTACGAGGAAACGGATTATTTTATCATGATCGGATTCGGCGGACAGTTCTTCGAACTGGGTCAGTTTTTGTATCGGAATGATGAGTTCATGATAAATTTAATATACCATCAGGAAGAAATGGAAAAAATGCTCGACAAGCTCCTGAAAATACATCTTACAAATCTCGAGCCCCTTCTGGATGCAATCTCACCCTATGTGCAGTTAATCGTGATGGGTGACGACCTCGGCATGCAGTCAGGGCCGATGATTTCTCCGAAACTATACCGAGAGCTTATTTTCCCAAGAGCGAAAGAAT
>JAUVYC010000269.1 GCA_030603285.1 Spirochaetota bacterium | reverse complement strand
AGCCCGTGCTAATAATCCGCTCTTTTCAGGTTCTCCTATCTCTATTATCTCAGCCGCTCTCTGGAGAAGACCTCTTCCTTTTTCTTCTTCACTTTTACCTGCAATCGCAGAGGCTTTTTGTAGCAGTCCTGCAGGCTCTTCTTCTATGAGGTCCTCAACCTCCAGGTTCTCAACCTCAAGATCTCCAACTTCTTCGAAGAGCCCTTTCTCCTCGTGGTCTTCTGATTCCGCTGTCTCTCTGTATTTTTCAGCAGCCTCGAGTAATCCTGTCCTCCCTGAAGCTGTTCCGGAAGATTCTGAAAATGATAGATTGCTGTCTAAGATTCCTCCGGAATCTGTTTTAACCTTCTTTTTTTTTCTGAATAATCCCATTTTTCCCTCACCATGTTTATTTTTATTCTTACTTGTACATTATCGGATATTAAGCGGCTCATGTTAGTAAAAGACCGCCTCCAAAGGAGGTGGCTTCCTTTTGGCAGTAAAACACACAGTGATTCAGCCATATTCCTGGTAATATAGTTATATTACCGGATATAGAGAAATAAAATTAAGAAAATTTATTCAAAATACCAGAAAATTTACAACACTTAATAAAAATGTGTCATTGCGATACGCCTATATGTCATATTATACACACATAGTCAATATGATACATAAAAATAAATAAACAAATGCAGGCAATGCAAGAATGGTATAATTTATTTCTTTATATATCAAATAATTACACAAATATTATATAGTTGGCACGGTGTATGCTGCATTAATAAGCGAAAATACAAATTATTCGAAGGAGGTTTTAAAATGAACATTATCAAATACAGACCCGGCAGACTTATGAGTATTCCGGATGATTCCTGGGAAAGGATGTTTGATTCCTTTTTTGATGATTTACCCATCATAAAAAAAACAGTTCCGACTGTTGATATCAAAGAGGATGAAAATGGGTATTCAATGGAGGTTGAGCTTCCAGGAATGACGGAAAAGGATATTGAAGTGAAAGTCGAAGGAAACCTTCTCACCCTCTCTTCAAAAAAGAATGAGGAAAAAGAGGAAAAGAAAAAGGATTATGTACGGAAAGAGAGGAGAAGCTACAGCTTCAGCAGGTCCTTTGTCCTTCCTGAGAATGTTGATGCAGAAAAGATTTCTGCTGAATTTAAGAACGGCCTTCTTACGCTGAACGTTCCTAAACCAGAAGAGGCAAAGCCGAAGCTGCTTGAGATTAAGGTAAAATAAATCATCCGGGATTTATAAAAGGCTCATCTTGAACCCTGGGACTCATAAAGAGTCCCAGGGACTCTTTATGAGTCCCTCTTCATGTTCACTGCCAAAAAGAAGCCACCTTCTTTGCAGGTGGTCTTTTACCTTAGCTCCCAACCATGATCTCTTATCTTTTTTGCGATATCTTCATGAACAATATTCGCTTCTTTCTCTGTCAATGTTCTGTCTTTCCTTCTATAATATACATTGAATGCAAGGCTCTTTTTCCCCGAAGACAACGGTTTGCCTCTGTATATGTCAAAGAGCTCCACTCGATCCATCAGCGATGCAGAGGCTGCTTTCCACCTGGACTTATATGATAAGATAAAGTCCCGAACCTCACGCACAGATATCTCTTCATCAACAACAACCGCTAAAGCAAGTGCGACTTCCGGGTATTTTGGCAGTTTATCGTACTTTTTCTTATTCAATCTGTCCATCACACATTCCATCAGAAGCTGGAGATCAATATCAAACAAAGCTACACGGAATTCGTTAAAATCAATTCCAATACCCTTCATCAATTTCGGGTTCAGTTCACAGATTATCCCAAAGGCCGTAGCGTCATTTACCAGTAGAGACCTCCTTCCTGAATGGTATACATTTAAATCTCCTAGATTCGATAGGTCAATACATTTGTCATATCCGGATGCAGAATCAAAGGGCACAAATTCTGTATCATCAAGACCCTGTTTATTAAAAAGCGCCTCTATTTTCCCCTTCAGGTCAAAAAATACCGGGGGATTTCCAATCTTTTTCAGCATAAGGCCCGTTGCCATCTGCCGCTCATCAGGCAGGCTATTAGCTTTACTATCCCTGGCCTGGGAATCACTATTCTTACTTACAGCAGATTTTTTAGGTACATAAACAGATCCAATTTCAAAAATCGAAAACTCATCCTTATATGATATATTCTTTTCTACCAGTGAAAAAATCCCGGGTATTAGACTTCTCCTCATCTTAGACAAACCTGTACATACCGGATTCTTTAAGGTCAGAAATGGAAACCCCTCAGGGTAAAAATTAGCCAGAGCAGAATCTTCCTGAAACGAATACGTATACACCTCTGTCAATGAAAGTTCAGAAGAAAGAAGGAGTTTCATTTGCCGTATAAAGTATACGAGATCGTCTTTATAAGGAGGATTATTGTCAATGCTCGGGAGCTCGGGCTTAATATTATCGTATCCATATATTCTCCCCACCTCCTCGACAAGGTCCTGAGGAATCGATATATCTTTTGTTGCACGGAATAAAGGGACTGTCACAACTAAGTTTTTTTTATCGGTCTCCTGTATCCCAAATTGAAGGGAGCGCAAAATGTTAACGATTCTTTTCTTTTCAATCGGGATGCCGAGCATTCTTGATACCCAGTCAATATTGAGCGTTATATTTATTTTTTTTACTTTTGATAGATTGACGTCAACAAACGGTGAGAGGACAGAAGCATCAGGAAGTGATTTTTTTATTCTATAAACCGAGCCCACAATCCCGAGAACTGTAAGTTCGGGATCAATGCCCTTTTCAAACCTGTTTGATGCTTCAGTACGTAATCCCAGTCGTACTGCGGTCCGCCTGATACTTACCGGATTAAAGTTTGCTGCCTCAATTATTATTTTTTCCGTAACATCACTGATTTCAGAGTTCAAACCTCCCATAACTCCTGCAACCGCAACTACCTTTTCCGGATCAGTAATGAGCAGCGAATCATTCGTCAACCTACGTTCTAATCCGTCCAGTGTTGTAACAAGCTCGCCTTCTCTGGCACAGCGTATGATGATTGTCCCCTTAGCCATCTGGGAAGCATCGAAAGCATGCAGAGGCTGGCCTATTTCAAGCATGATATAGTTTGTTATATCAACTATATTGTAAATCGGTCGGACACCAAGGATATACAGCCTTCTTCTTACCGTGTATGACGATTTTTTCACCTGTATCCCGCCGATCATTATCGCAGAATACCTTGGACAGAGATTTTCATCCTCTATCCTGACCTCAATATGCTCATCACCTTGAGCATGCATAATTTCATCTATAAGTTCCTGAGAATAAACAGGTTCAAGCTTTCTTCCATAAACAGCCGAAAGTTCCCTGGCAAATCCATAATGTCCCCATAAATCCGGCCGATTTGTGATGCTTTTGTTATCGATATCAATAATATAGTCTTTTGTCGGAAAAAGTGAATTAAGTGGCGTGCCAGCCTGAAGGATACCCACATCCTCCTCTTCATTCAATATCCACAAACCCGAATGATCATCACTTGCTCCGAGTTCTCTCTCGGAGCACACTATCCCAAAGCTCAGAACCCCTCTCAGTTTTGCTTTTTTAACTTTTGTTCCATCCGGCATCACAGCCCCTATAAGAGCGACAGGAATAAAAGTATCTTTTCTTGTATTTGGAGCCCCACTAATAATGTCCAGGACAGCATCTCCTACATCAACCTTTGTCAGGAAAAGACGTTCTGCGTTCGGGTGGGGTTTTACCTCCAATATTTTTCCCACCACTACATTCCGGAGGTCACTG
>JAUVYC010000105.1 GCA_030603285.1 Spirochaetota bacterium | reverse complement strand
ACCTGGGTCCCATCGTCACCGCATATTTTTCAGTTACAGCAGGTATGGTACGGGACATGCCGTGGTTTCTCTTCATGTGGACCCTGTACCATCTCCGCCAGATCTCTTTTCCGTCATCCAGGGAAAAACAGCGAAGGGCATCCGCCTTTTTTTCTTCATCATAATCAAGAACGTATACGCGGCCGCCTGAGACTGCCGGCGCAGCATGCCCTTCCCCCAGATCAACTGTCCAAAGGATCTCAGGGCCCACATCTCCCCACCAATCGGCGAGGGAAACCGTCTCTTGTGATATATTATCTACATTCGTTCCGCGAAAGCGGACCCACTCTCCCGGCAGGTCCGCTGGCACACCTTCAAACGCCTGGAAATGCTCTCCTATATAAATGGCTTCCTTTTCGATTAAAGTCGCTGTAATAGGCTTGCCGTCCATTCCAGGGACAAATTCAACTAAATCTGCAGTAGGATCAAAGGAAAACCACCACCTGAGTACCATCGCCAGAACTATTGTAAAAAACAAAACAATGCTCCAGCTTATGGTTTTGTAACTTACCTTTGTCCTATCCCTTTGCATTATTTGAAATTTCCTTCTTCCCCCGAACCACTGCATTTTTACATTAGAACAGATTACTTGCTTACATCTATACAGACCAGGGCACCCCGGTGGTTACGGCAGTATATTCAAACCCTGCTAATCTTTTATATTATTGATGATTTCAGAGATCAGAACGAAATGGTACCCTTTTTTTTGAAAGTATGATATGTATTCCGGAAGAATATGAACCATCTTATCTGCCTTTCGCGCTGTTCCAAGATGGCTGATTGCTATTGCTCCATTTAAGCCGTGGGGGTCAACCTTTTCCCACTTCTTCAATCTGGCAAGCATTTCCGATGAAGAAAAGTAAAGTGGATTTTTCCGTCTGGTATAATGTCCTGATTCTTTATCTTTTATCCGTATCGTGCGTTTTGTTATATAGTCATAAAAATCAAGGGGGCCGCATTTGTTAGAAGACCAGAATACATGATTGGGATATCCTGCCTTTGCTGCTATTGTAAGAATCCTGCGGTCAATAGCACCGTAAGGAGCACGCCAGAAAGAAGAGAGCATAATTCCGGTCTCTCTGTAAAACTTATCCTTTACTCTGTCAAACTCAAGTTTTAAAGTAACTTCATCAAGAATTTCATCAGAAATAAATGATAAATTGAGTCTTTTTCTCCTGGACGTCTCATAAAGGGACGTCTTGAGGTTGTAATGTGACCATGTATGATTTCCAAATTCACAGCCAAGTTTACTGAATTTTATCAGGGAGGACACATTTTTATCGCTGAACAATGCACCGTAGTTAGTGGCCGGCATCTCATTGGAGATAAATATGGTTGCTCTTATGCCGGCTTTCTTCAGAACTGCATATATGTACGGCGAATCCGCACCTGTTCCAAGATCAAATGTAATGGCAGTTTCCCGGAGGCCTGTATTTCCCCGGTAAATATTCTTATATATTTTAGGTATATCATCGTATTTTTCAACATATTTCTGGACGGATTCTGTCAGATCAAAGTCAACAATACGGTTATCTTCTATTTTTAATTTGCTAAAGGTGTCCTCATATACCTGGAGCCGGCCTCTGTATTCCATTTCACTGGCAGTTAATTTATCAATTTCACTGTAGAGATTTTTAATATTGTTACTGTACTGCTGAAGTTGATTCTTAAGCGCTTTAAGGTGGTCCTGCAGGAAAATGAAGTAAAATATGGTAAAAAATAAACCTGCCGCAGAAAGGAACAAAATGAAAAGATAAAGGGACCTTCGGGCAAATATACGCATACGAACCGTTTTATAATCTTTTTGAGCAAACTCATAGATGTGGTGGTAAAGCTCCGGTGAATCCGGTTCTTTGATCATTTGTCCGGTGTATCTTCTGTCCATTGATTTTTTCTTGGTGCCCGTAATTAAATGCTGCAATAATTAATGATGAAAGAAAATTTGCAGGCACTAACGATTTTTTGGTATCAGAGGTATTTTTAGAATTTTCTTCTTCTTATTTCAATAATTTTCCTTTTGACTGGAAGCCATTTTCTATTATACTGGTCAGCCATCTGATATATTTCAAAGTCTTTTTTTCTTTCGTTTATTCGAACTGCGGTTGAGTAATCCTCGGTCCTGAATCCTTTGAGCATGACATTAATAACTCTTACAATATGTTTATTGAAGAATCTTTTATAGATAATCGATACTGCGATGATAATACCGATTATCATGGAAAATGCAATCATGTTTATAAAGGCCAATGTTTTTTTCATGTCTTTGTTGTTGAAGTATATCTCATAATCATGTACTCTTGTTATATAGTAATCATCATACAAATAGTTATTCTGGAAGAATAGCCTGGTAATGCTCCTGTATATGGTTTCATTTTCCCTGTCTATGAATAATACTGAGTCAGTTCCACTTAATAAATCATTGAAATTGTGGGAAGAATTACTTTCAATATAATTTTTTAAAAGTTTTTGCACCTCTACATAGTTTGATTGAATTACATTTCCATTATTCACAAAAGAGAAGCCAATGAGAGATATTACGATTATCGTAATTACCAGGGATACCACTTTTGATATGAATTTTGGTGTCATTCTGTATCTTTGTTTTATTTTTCCTAATATCTTTAAGGTTCGTATAAACCGTAATGTTCGCGCTACTCTTATTACTTTTACAATTTTCAAAAAACTTATGCCTCCGAGTACAGCAAGAAGGCCTGCTTCGCCTGAAAAAAAGGTTATCAATACAAGCGGACCTGAATGGAAGAGTAGAAGAGGCAGAGAACTGAAAAGATCAATAAATCCTCCCTCATGCGCCATGTATCCTGCAGCACTTCCTCTTTTTCCTGATATGAACAATCTGAACAGGAACTCTATGCTGAAAATCAGGTCAAAACCAAACCCGGCAGCAAGCACATACTTTCTTACAAGTACATTATAGGCCATAAATGTCGTATACTCTTCGAAAAAGGTCTGAACCATAACCAAAAGAATAAGAAGCACGATGGTTCTCTCAAAATATCTTCCGAGATAACTGTTTTCATTCATTTTTTAACTCTCCCTTTTATCCCATGCTGGGATAGAATAAGACATTAGCCCATCATCTGGTTATAAGAATATCTATAAAATCCAGTGGAAACCTCAGCATGGGGTTTTGTGCTAAATTTGTATTAAACCTGGTATTAATTTCGGCATAATCGAATAATTCTCTTATAGTTATATAGTTGTCGTTATTCTTATCGGCTCTGAAGTTATTTAACCCTTCGAGGATGTAATAGGTAAATATGCCGTGTTCCAAAGATTTACGCTCACCTGCCGTTTCATCCTGTGCTGATGCTGTCATTACCGGAAACGTAATAATATCAAGGTCTCCGCTTGTTCCTGCGCCTTTTGAATTTATACTTTTTATAAACCTTGATCTGTATCCCTCTTCACTTAAAGATTTATTAATTACTCCTCCGCTGAAACAGGAGTCAAAAATAAAGACCCCCTTTTGGGTTTTGCATTGAGAAAATATTTCGCCGAGCTCATCATCAGTGATAAGTGTTGATGTATCTGAAGGAACATAATCAACAGGAACAATTGTCTCATCTACGCCGTCGCTTTCATCTCCATCGTCATCCTCAATAAAGTCACCGTGACCGGAGAAGTATACGAGGATATAATCGTTTGCATCTGCCTGGTTGACAAAATTCGTGAGTGTATTGAGTATTGCAACTTTTGTTGCATCACCATCAAGCAGGAGATCCAGCTCTTCTTGTTTCCATCCATGTTGTATTAAAGATGCGTACATTGACTCCGCATCAGCGACACAGTATTCGAGTGGATTTACGGCATAATCATTAATACCAATTATTAATCCATAAAATGTGGTATTATGCTGTATTGGAAAAAAGGAGCAGCCAGGGATAAGAGATAAAACAGGGACACTTATAAAAATTATTTTAAGATATCTCATCTTTTATCTCCACCTGTATTGTGTAACTTTTTAACAATATTCCTTACATTAATACTCACATAAATCTTTATTGTTTCATAAGTCTTATAATTCTTTAAAAAACTGTGATTATAATTTAATAATATAGCCTGTATAAAAGATTTTTTTAGTTTTATACCTGCTCCAACAGATGAAATCATGTAAAATTTATTGTGGTAATCAGAAAATGAGTAGGATACACCAAGACCGATCAAAAAGTAATAGGAAAGCATTGAGCGGTGTAAATGTAATCCAATGTTTGGTATAAGGTAAAAAGAATGATATGAGTCATAATAATAATAATTATTATAATTTGACTTAAAACTGTACTGGTAAAGGAATTCAAACCCGTAACTAAATACCCGGCCTGCCATAAAGTATGATGAGAGGGAAATGCCAGCTACAGGAACCATTTTTGTATTATAGCTTGTTTCTTTGATATTTAAAATGGATGTTCCGCTGAATATGGACACGTCCAATTCAAAATCTGCATTTTCACCTGCAAAAAGAATGAAGGGGATGGTGACAAGAAACAGGGAAATGGGGATTATATAAAGTTTTTTATTCATTCGTCTGTAATTTTCCTGGTGCTATGAATTAGGCAATTCATGAATAGCCCTGCAAGCTATGTTGTAAGCAGCTTTTTCACGATTGATACAGCTTCCCCGGCATTCTCAGCTCCAATGATCTTTTTTGCATCTAATTCTGAAGAATCAATATTTAAAGATCTTCCAATGAGTTCCGCTGTAATTCCCGGAAGATTTTCCATAACAATAATCGGTTTCCCATACTGCCAGGCCATTGAAATTTCACTGAGAGTACCGCTCTCGCCTGATACGGCAATAACAGCATCTGCACAGCATACAATGATCATATTACGGGCATATCCGATCCCTGTAGGAATAATAATATCCACGTAAGGGTTTGCATCGCTTTTTCTGGTGCCTGGAAGAATACCGATAATACGACCTGAGTCTGGCCCGGCTTCTGCAAATGCCCCCCTGCATGCTGCTTCCATAACACCGCCAAGTCCCCCGCAGATAAGAGAGTACCCGGCAGTTATAATTTTTCTCCCGACTTCGTATGCCACATCTACGACAGGTTTTATTGCCCTGGATGAGCCAATTACTCCGATGAGTATCTTCATTCTATTTCACAGATATTAAGCAAATAATCCTGTTTTCCCTCTTAAATAATAAAAGAATATCAGATTATTAACGTAATGTAAAACAATAAATTATATCTACATTGACTTAATTGTCAAAATAAGTTATATTAATATTGAATGAGGCTTGTCCTCATTAGTACCTTAATAACAATTTCCTTGCTTTTTTGGCAAGGAAATTCTAAAAATCAAGAATGAGGCTTGTCCTCATTAGGGCGGTTTTCTCACAAATTGAAAAACAGAAAAGTGTATCAATAATATAGCAACACAGTATAGTATAAGAAACAGAATGTAATTAGGAGTAAGAAAACCGCTAAAACACGCAGTTTTTGATATTTAAAGGTATTGGTGAGAAATGCGGGTTAGGGTTCAGAGCACAGATTATTAAAGGGAAAGGAGTAAAGATGCTCAATGTATATGAAGTGGGAGCCAAAGTTGTTTATCCTCTTCATGGTGTTGGAGTGATAAATAGTATAGAGGATAAAATTGTTTTAGGAGAGAAAAGATCATACTATATAATAAGGCTTGCAATATCTGATATGACAGTAATGATACCTACAGACAAATCTGATCAACTTGGCCTCAGGTTAGTTGTAAGGGATCAGGATGTTCGTAAAGCTCTTAAGCTTATCAATAGTGGAATTACTGAAATGGAAGAGGACTGGAAGGCAAGGTATCAACAGAATTTTGAAAAGATAAAGAGCGGCTCCATTTTTAACGTTGCGGAAGTTGTCCGGAACCTCTTTCACAGGAATAGGGTTAAAGAGCTGTCAATTATGGAAAAGAAACTCTATGAAAATGCATACCGATTATTGGTCGATGAAATTTCTTATGTTAAGAATATGGAAAAAGAAGAAGTTCAAAACATTGTTTCTGAGAAACTTGAAAATGGTATTTAAACCACAATAAAATCAGGTAGTGACAAAGAAGACAAGTAAAATGTATTAACCAACCCCCGGTCTATGCGTTTAAAACAATTTGTGAGAAATGGGGGATTAGAAGTTTCATCCACTCTCTGTTGTTTAGTTTCTCATGAATAAAATCTAATGTTACATTACTATATCTGGAGGAAAAAATTGGTCATTCGTATTCTATTTATTGTAATCGCAGTGGCGCTGTCTCTGATCTTTACTTACAACCTTAAGAATTTTTATATCTATCCGATTTCTGTGGTTATTTTTTCCCTTATTATTATTGGATTTGAGATGTACATAAAAAGGTTCCAAAGGGAAAATGTTTCAAAAATATTCAAAGGATTTATCTTTGGTTTGGTCCTGGGTGCAGCTTTTACGGCCATAGCGCGATCATTTGGATTGGAAATCACTGCTTTCTATAGGGCTCTCATTTATTTCTCATCTCTTTATATTGGCATTACCCTGATATCTCAACTTGATGTTGGATTGGGATTTATCCAGCCACAGGCTTCTAAAAGTATTACTTCAGAAATCCTTAAAATCCTTGATACCAGTGTGATTATTGACGGAAGGATCGCTGATATAATTGACACAAAATTTATCGACGGTGTCCTTGTAGTACCGAAGTTTGTGCTGGATGAGCTACAGCAGATTGCAGATTCATCCGACTCTGTAAAGAGGTCGAGAGGGAGGCGCGGCCTTGATGTATTAAACCTGTTAATGAAAGATAAAGAGACTCTCCTTCGAATTACCGATCAAGACTTTCCGGAAACTTCTGATGTGGATTCAAAACTTGTCAAGCTTGGCAAGGCACTGGATGCAAGGATAATTACAAATGATTTTAACCTTTACAAAGTGGCGGAAATTCAGGGTGTTACTGTACTCAATATCAATCTTCTTGCAAATGCATTGAAACCGGTTGTGCTTCCTGGAGAAAAAATGAAGATTGTTGTAATAAAAGAGGGGAAAGATCCGGGGCAGGGAATCGGGTACCTTGATGATGGAACCATGGTTGTTGTTGATTCCGGAAAGAAATATGTGGGGGATGAGATATTTGTTTCTGTTACAAGTGTTCTGCAAACACCTGCCGGAAGGATGATTTTTACAAAATATGAACATGGATGAGCCCGGAACTCTATATATTGTAAGTACCCCTATCGGCAATCTGATGGATATTACTCTAAGGGCTCTTGAAATTTTAAAAAGTGTTGACTGTATCGTATGTGAAGATACGAGGGTAACATTAAAGCTTCTGAACAGGTATGAGATAAAAAAGCACCTGGTGTCATTTCATTCAAAAAGCAGTGGGTCCGTATTAAAAAAGATTAACAGGATCATGCTGGCAGGAAGTAATATCGCTCTTGTATCAGACAGCGGAACTCCTGTTATTTCTGATCCTGGGAGCAAACTTGTCCAGCACCTGCTAAAAAATGGGGCAGCAATAGTTCCGGTTCCTGGCCCTTCTTCTGTCCATACTGTTCTCATGGCTTCAGGGATATCCCTGTCTGAGTATACATTTATCGGTTTTTTATCAAGCAAGACATCCCGAAGGAAAAGAATGCTTGAAAACCTGAAGAATTTCAAAACTACCTATGTATTTTTTGAATCACCGCACAGGATTATTGCCTTTTTAGAAGATGCCTTAGAATCTTTTGGTCATGTACAGGGCTGTGTTGCTAAAGAGATGACTAAAAAGTTCGAAAAGTACTACAGGGGTGAGATTTCCGATATTATTGGCATGATGGAGACGGATGGTATTAAGGGTGAATATACAATAGTTATTGACAATAGATAAAAAGTGGGTTATAAATATTGTATTAATTTCCACTGAGGAATTGGTACCTTAATAACAATTTCCTTGCTTTTTTGGCAAGGAAATTCTAAAAATCAAGAATGCGGCTTGTCCGCATTAGGGTTAGAGCAGATATTATGTATTATAATTTCTCAGTGTCTCTGCGGTTAAGTGAGTGTAAGCTTTCTGTAAGACAATATGTGGGTAGAGAAGCGGAGGTCTTCTCTCAGAAACCTGAACATTGGTTGTTATAAGTGCTTAAGATTATTCATTTTTAATCCGATATAAGTTATTAGAAAAGGAGTAAAGGTAGATGACAATAGATAGAATCGGCCCATTAAATAAGATTCTAACATCAAGCAATGAAGCTAAGTTAAAGAAGGGCAGCAAAACATCGAAGGGTGACATAGTAGAGTTATCTCCTGAAGCGAAAAAGATGGCTGAATTTTCTCAGGTAAAGACAAAGGTAGAAGGAGTTTCCGATGTAAGAAAAGAGCTGACACCCCAGAGGATAAAAGCACTGAGAGACAAACTCGAAAATCCTGATGAGTATCTTACAAAGGAAGTTGCGGAGAAAATTGCGGAAAAAGTTGCAGAATCTTTTGGTATAAAATGAGGTTTGATAGAGGGGCTATTATTTACTGATATAATTAAATATTATTTTTTAATAAATGGCACATTAAAACCACATGACCCAAAGCCTACTTTATAACTTATTTTGAAGGCGGAGATATTCTCCGTCTTTTTTATTGTGAGGATACAGTGAGTATTTTTGAGTTTTCTATTCCGACAAATATTAAGTTTGGTATAGATGCGATTGCACGGCTTGGACATTTTGCAGGTAACCTGGGAGACAGGGCAGTTCTAGTTGC
>JAUVYC010000047.1 GCA_030603285.1 Spirochaetota bacterium | reverse complement strand
GATGGAAGGATGAACGATTATTCTGCAGGCCATATATCGACAGAGGAAGCAGATGAGATCATTACAGTCTTAAATAAAGAACTTGCCGATGATAGAGTTCATTTCTATACAGGCATTGATTACCGCCATATCTGTGTAATTAAGGGAAGGTTTCATAACCTGAAATGTACTCCGCCGCATGATATTACTGACAGAAATATTGATCAGTACCTTCCCGCGGTTGAGGGTAAAAAAAGGGTTCGTTCGCTTATGAAAAGATCAAACAGGGTCATTGAAGAAACTCAAATCAATGTACGAAGGATTAAAGAAGGAAAGTTACCGGCAACACAGATATGGCTCTGGGGTCAGGGGTACAAACCGCAATTACCTGATTTTCATGATAGGTTCGGTGTATACGGTTCTGTAATAACAGCAGTTGACCTGATCAGGGGGATAGGGATGCTTGCCGGTCTTGATCCTGTACAAGTAGAAGGGGCGACAGGGTTTGTAGATACAAACTATGAAGGAAAAGCCGATGAAGGGGTCCGGTCTCTCAAAGAAAAAGATTTTGTATTCATTCATGTTGAAGCCCCTGACGAGGCAGGACACAAAGGAGATGCAGAGCTGAAAATTCGGGCTATTGAGGATCTCGATAGAAGGCTCTTAAAACGAATTCTGAATGAAATGAATGAAGATTATAGAATTCTTGTAATGCCCGATCATCCGACACCGGTCAGTATCAAAACCCATTCAAAGACACCGGTTCCATTTATTCTGTACGGAAAGGGTATAAAACCGAATAAAGTAAATGTGTATTCTGAGAAAGAAGCGGGTAAATCGAAGATTTTTATTGAAAAAGGGCATGAGATTATTAATCTATTGTTCAATCCTGTGAAGTAATTACAACCACCCGTTATTAACAAGCACCTCAGCTATCTGAACTGCATTCAGCGCAGCTCCCTTCCTTATCTGATCCGATACGCACCAGAAGGCGATACCGTTCGGATTTGTGAGATCCTTTCTTACCCTTCCCACATACACATCGTCCATGCCTGTACCGATAATCGGCATTGGGTACTTGTTATTATCAGGGTCATCTATCAAAGTAACACCATGTGCGTTTTGAAATGCGTCCTGTGCTTCCTTAATAGATATTTCTCTCTCAGTCTCTGCCCAGATAGCCTCAGAATGAGCCCTTATAATAGGAATGCGAACAGCGGTTGCACTAACCTGAATATCCGAGTTCATTATTTTTCTTGTTTCATGGTGCATCTTCATTTCTTCTTTTGTATAAAAGTTGTCCTGGAATATATCAATATGTGGAATTACATTAAATGCAAGCTGGTAGGTGAATTTTTTTACCTCCAACTCCTCGCCCTTTACATATTGATGAATCTGCTTTTCCAGCTCCTGAATGGCAAGATTGCCCGCTCCGCTTGCTGCCTGGTAAGTTGCCACATGCACCCGTTTTATGTGTGACAGTTCTTCAAGGGGTTTTAATGCAACTACCATCTGTATTGTTGTGCAGTTTGGATTTGCAATAATGTTTCTCGGCCTGTTCGTGCAGTCATCGGGGTTTACTTCAGGTACTACAAGGGGCACATCGTCATCCATACGAAATGCGCTGGAATTGTCTATCATTACTGCATTATATTTAGTTATGGTGTTCCAGTATTCCTTTGAAGTGCCGGCACCTGCTGAGGTAAGTGCAATGTCAATACCCCTGAAATCGTTGTTCTGTTTCAGCTCGGTTACTTTTATTCTCTCTCCCTTGAACTCGTATTCCCTGCCTGCGCTCCTGTGTGAACCAAACAGGCTGAGCCTGTCAATAGGAAAATCTCTCTCCCCAAGTATTTTTAAAAACTCCTGGCCAACTGCTCCGCTTGCTCCAATTACAGCTACCCTGTAACCCATAAAAAAAGTTCCTCCCCGATCTTCATAAGTTACTTTACATTCGGATTTTATTTCTTTTTGAACGATGAAAAATAAATAATTATCTAACATATTGTCAATATAATTCCAAACTCCATCCTCTTTTCATTGAACAGTATACAGGTTTAGGTTATTATTAAACAACAGTCAAATTCAGTACATGCTTTAAAGCAGAGGAGATTTTTTGATAATAAAACGTGGCTGAAATATAACAGCATTCAGTATTTGGGAGGGAGTAAAAGGTGCCGGATCAGCTTATACTTAAACATCTGCCGTTTATCAAAATCCTGCCTGCCTGGGCTCAGGAGCTTTCATACAAATATTGTTCAAAAACAGCAAACCTTTATATTGTGTATGGTAATATCAGGGATTTTCTTCCCCACAAGATGCATGAAGGTGAGTTTATCTTTGTAAAAATCCAGAACTACATATCAGAAGTTCTTTTCGGGAACAGGGATATAATCATCTATTATGACAGGTCTTCAGGACTTACATTCTGCAAGCCCGAAATGA
Organism: Spirochaetota bacterium; assembly: GCA_030603285.1. GTDB lineage: Bacteria > Spirochaetota > B62-G9 > B62-G9 > DRHN01 > JAUVYC01. The sequence continues at coordinate 9,941 of JAUVYC010000047.1, read as the reverse complement.
AACAGGAATATCTTCAGGAAATACGTTCACAGCATGTGAAAGAACCCACAGGTGATTTTCTTTCAAGAGAACCAACCAATGCTTTTCATTATCTGGAAAAATATTTTTACAACAATATACGAAATAAAATGAGAATTGTTCTCATAATCGATTATGCTGAGACAATCGTGCCAAATACAGATATTTCGCATTATACAGATGAAGACCGTTACTGCCTTGTAATATTGGACCGGTGGGGGACTGATCCAATCTTCAGTGAGAATGATATATCTATTATTCTTCTTACAGAAAACCTTGCTGATCTCAGCTTCCGCATAGTCAGGTCTCCGAGTACGGTGAAGGTGAATATTCCAATACCCGATGAAAAGGTAAGAGAAAGTTTTTTCGATTATCTTTATAAAAAGGAGAAGCTGCTTCTTGCACGGGGCGTAACAACAAAGAATATGGCAACTATAACAAGCGGACTGAATCTTGTCAATATCAACCAGCTTGCAGCTGAGTCTTACCAGGAGAACAGAGAAATAACCCTGGATTACTTAAAAGAGAAAAAAAAAGAGATAATAGAGTCGGAAGCCATAGGGCTTCTGGAGTTTATTGAGTCTGATTATGACCTTTCCATGGTATCCGGTCATAATTTTGTGAAAAAAAGGTTTAAAAGTGCTGCACGTGCAATTAAACAGGGGAGACTCGATGTACTTCCTATGGGATATCTTATTTCAGGGGCTGTAGGAACAGGAAAATCCTACATGGTTACGGCATTTGCCGGCGAGATAGGAATTCCGATTGTCCGGTTTCAGAATTTCAGGAGTAAATGGCAGGGGGTAACCGAATCCAATCTTGAGAAACTGCTGAATATTTTAAAAGCAATGGCTCCTGTAGGAGTAATGATAGATGAGGCGGATGCTTTTCTGGGACACCGCCACCAGGAAGGGGATTCCGGCACAAGCAACAGAATATTCGCCCAGATAGCATCATTTATGGGAAATACGGATTACAGGGGAAAAATCATCTGGTTTCTTATTACATGCAGGCCTGATCTTTTGCCTATGGACCTCAAGCGTCAGGGGAGAGCTGAGGAACATCTTGCCCTATTCTATCCTGAAACCATGGAAGAAAAACAGCTCCTTTTTAATACACTTGTTAGAAAATTAAAGCTTAAAATACAGAAGATGGATGTTATAGACCTGTTCAAGAAGTACCGGTTTGTTTTCTCAGGTGCTGATCTTGAATCAATTCTTATACGGGCAAAATTCCTGGCAACAATGAATAATCATATAGTCATTACAGAAAGTGACCTTGAAGAGACAATCGGAGATTTTGTGCCACCCACTTACCCTCATGAAATTGCGCTACAGAATCTTGTAGCAGTCATGGAATGTACAAGCAGAGAGATGGTCCCGAAACGTTTCCAGGACCTCAACAGGCAGAATATTGTAACAGAGGTAAGACAGTTAAAAACTCTTATAGGAGAGAGAGATATATAGAATAAAAAACCCGCATGTGCCGTGTGCCGGGGCCTTTTTGAACCTGGATAATCAGGTGGGCCGTCACACACCTGTTTCGTGTACTCTAAAACCCATTTGGGCGAGCGCAGTACGCAGGTAGATATCGACATCCCATTTTTGGTAATATTGGCTCAAAAATAGGTAAGCCGGCATCACTAACACTGCAGGCATAATCAAATTTAATACATTTTCGAATATAAGTTAATAGAAATATAAAAAACAATATATTTATAAGAAACCTGACAGATAACTGTTATAAAGATTGGAAAGATCAAGATGCCTCTGGACAGTATAAAGAAAAGGGTAATCGAGTTTTTAAAAAACAATAAAATGGATTATAAAGACATTGATATGGAAACGTATGTGGATCTTTTCCTTGAAGAAATGGGAAAGGGGCTACAAGGAGTAGAAAGCAGTCTGCAAATGCTTCCAACATATATAGATATTGAAAATGAAATACCTTTAGATGAGCCTGTCATCGTATTAGATGCCGGTGGAACCAATTTCAGGGTTGCATCTATATATTTTGGTAGGGATAAGAAACCTGTCATTGAGAAATATAAAAAATATACCATGCCTGGATTGAAAAGAGAAGTATCAAAGGAGGATTTTTTCAAAATTATAGCAGGATATACACAGGATGTTGTAGGTGTCAGTGCAAATATTGGATTTTGTTTTTCTTACCCAACAGAAATGTTGCGTAATAAAGATGGCAGGCTGATTCATTTATCAAAGGAAATACAGGCAAAAGAAGTAATCGGAGAACTGATAGGGGATAATCTGGTATCTGCAATCCGATCAATGGGATATAGCGAAACAAAACACGTTGTTTTACTGAATGACACCGTTGCAACTCTTCTTGCCGGAAGGTCAGCCTTTCATGATAGAGTTTTTGACAGCTATATTGGGTTTATTTTAGGGACAGGAACAAACTGCTGTTACATAGAAAAAAATAGTAATATAACAAAGGATAAAAACCTGAATATCGGGAGAGAGCAGATAATTAATATCGAATCAGGCGGTTTCGGGAAAACACCGAGAGGAATCATTGACCTGGAATTTGATAAATCGATGATAAATCCCGGAATGTATACCTTTGAGAAAATGATTTCGGGTGCGTACTTTGGTTCATTATGCTTGAAGACTCTCCTGATGGCTGCTGAAGAAGGCCTTATATCACATCCTTTAAAAGAAGAATTTGAAAAGATTTCAATTCTTGATACAGAGGATGTTAATGATTTTCTTCTTTATCCGGGTTCAAAGAGTAATCCCCTGTCCTCTGCGATCAGTTCCGGCAAAGAGGAGGACCGCATCACATTGTACTATATAATTGACAGATTAATTGAAAGAGCAGCGAAACTCAGCGCTATTAATCTGTCCTCTGCTGTTATCGAGTCTGATAAAGGGAAAAACCCCTGTTACCCGGTCTGTATCACAGCTGAGGGAAGTACTTTTTACGGATTGAAAACATTAAAGGAAAAGGTTGAATATTATTTAAAGAGTTACCTCGTAGAAAGGCAGGAACATTACTATGAATTTGTCAATGTTGAAAATGCAACATTAATCGGTGCTGCAATAGCAGGATTAACGAATTAACCAATGTAGGGGCAACCACGTTGGATAGGGCAGGCACATGTGTTTGCCCCGTTTAACAAGCAGCAAATCCATTCGAAGGGCAGGCACGTGGGCCTGCCCCTACAATGTTAACCATGTGGGTGTACAAATATTATTTCATTGCTGATCAGTTGGTTTCATCAATGGAAAGAGCACTACATCCCTCAGGTTTTCCTGGTTTGTAAGAAGACAGACAAAACGGTCAACGCCCATTCCCCATCCTGATATTGGCGGCATGCCGTGTTCCATTGCTGTAAGAAAATCTTCGTCCATCACCATTGCTTCACTGTCTCCTTTCCTGTGCAGGCTCGCCTGTTCCTCAAGCCTGTTTCTCTGATCCACAGGATCGACGAGCTCACTGTAGGCATTCACTATCTCCCATCCGTTTACAACGAGCTGGAAACGGTCGGTAACTCTCCCGTTGATATCATTTCTCCGCGCAAGGGGGGAAAGCTCTATAGGATGATGAGTGATGAACAACGGGTCATCGATCTTTGGCCTTGATACCTTTTTATACAGGTTATCGATGAGTGAGCCAAAACCCATTGTGCTCAGATCTTGAATTTCGATGCCCTCTTCTTTTATCGCTTTCCGCAGGTCATTTTCGTTTGTATAAGTTGAAAAATCGATTCCTGTATCAGTGAAAATAAGGTCCCGTAAAGATACCTTTTTCCAATCTTTACCGAAATCAATAACCTTTTCACCAAAGGTGAGTTTTAATGATCCATTCACCTGTTCAAGGACATGTTTGATAAGCTTCTCCGTGAACCTCATATTATCTTCATAGTTCCAGTAGGCGACATAGTATTCAAGGATGGTGAAGTCCTGCAGGTGAGAGGGATCCAACCCTTCATTTCGAAAGCTTCGTGCAAACTCGTAGACCTTATCGAATCCTCCTGCAATGCATCTTTTTAAATAGGTTTCAGGAGCAATTCTCAAGTAGAGATCAAGGTCAAGCGCATTGTGATGGGTGGTAAAGGGTGTTGCATTCGCTCCTGAAGGGTTTGTTTGTAATACAGGTGTTTCTACCTCGAAAAAACCTTCAGCATCAAGATAATCTCTCATTGTTTTCATAATCCTGGTTCTTTTCAGAAAACGTTCAATTGTTCCGTCATTCATGATAAGATCAAGATACCTCTGCCTATAAAGTAGTTCCCTGTCAGAAAGTCCATGGAACTTTTCAGGAAGTGGTCTTAAGGTTTTTGAAAGCAGTTCATAACCGCTCGTATCGAGAGTTATTTCCCCCATTTTTGTTTTAAAAATTGTGCCCTCTGCTCCAAAAAAATCACCGATATCGATATATTTTTTAAAAAATGCAAACCTTTCTTTTCCTACTGCTTTTTCTTGAAGTGCGATCTGCATTTTACCGGAAAAATCTTTCAGTGTTGCAAATATTAGCCTTCCGAATATCCGCACGGCCATAATCCTTCCCGCAATTCGTACTCCGGAAGTGTTCAGTGGAAGCTTTTTTGCCTGATAAAGGCTGTGAGATTTTTGAAACCTTTCTTTATATGGATTAATGCCCTGTTCTCTGATTGTATTCAGTTTGTTCAGGCGGATATCTCTCTCATGGGTTCCCATATTATTTTCTTTTTCCCTTCACTGCCGTTTTGAAGCCACCGGCGTTGACGGTTGTTATGTCTTTTGGCTTTGTCTTAAAGGCTTCGAAACGGTGGGTTAAAAGAAACCTGCTTTGCAGGCGGTCTTTTACTATGTTTTTGATTCTTGATTGTGGTTCAAGGGTGAGGTCCTTTATATCACCTTGAAGATATTTGTAATATGCAAGACCTGCAACCATCGCAGCATTGTCCTGAGTGAGCGATTTTTCCGGCAGATAGGTGACAAGATCTTTTTTGTTTTTAAAAATTTTTCTGGTTCGCTCATTATTTGCAACTCCTCCCGCCAGTACTACTCTATTGATTTGAAAATCTTTACATGCCCATAAAGCCTTTATCATCAGAACATCAGTCGCTGCTGCCTCAAATGATGCGGCAATGTTCGCTGTTGAGTTTTTGTGACCCTTTTTTAAAAACGATTTTCGCTGATTGATAACAGCATTCTTTAAACCGCTGTAGCTGAAATTGTACCGGTTGTTGCCTCTATTTAAAATAACCCTTGGAAACTGAAAAGCCTCTTCATCCCCTTTTTTTGCAATCTCTTCAATAGCAGGACCGCCAGGATAACCGAGTCCGAGATGTTTGGATACTTTATCAAAGGCTTCGCCGATTGCATCATCGAGAGTGCTCCCTTTAATTTCATAATGACCGATTTTTTCAGACACAACCAAAAGTGTATGGCCGCCGGATATGATAAGCCCAATAACAGGATATTCAACATCATTGTTGAAATGCACAGAATACAGGTGAGCCTCAAGGTGGTTTATTCCAATAAGAGGTATTCCAAGAGTAAAGCTGATTGTTTTTGCAACAACCAGCCCCACAAGCAGACATCCGATTAGACCGGGATAGTAGGAAACAGCAACAGCATCAATATCTTGAAATTTGAGGTGTGAGGTTGATAAGGATTTCTCAATAACATAATTTATCACTTCATGGTGTTTCCGTGACGCGATTTCCGGGACAATACCTGCATATTCTTTATGAAACTCATACTGGGTTGCTATTATGTTGCTGAGAATTGTTTTCCCATCATGTACAACGGCTGCAGATGTTTCATCACAGGTTGTTTCTATACCGAGAATTTTCAAATGTACCTCACTGGCTGAGAAACTATGAAAGTTTTTTGAAAAACTATTGATAAAAGAACTAAAAGTCAAACTCAATTGATAACAGCTTCAGATGCAAAAATAAGTGTATAATTTTCTTTTTTCAGTCTGGGAAGTTGATAGTTGAGTACTTTTATCGTGTTATCCCTGGTAAAATGGCCTATTCCGATTGCGGTACCCCTGGATTTTGCTATCTTCTTTAATTTTTCAAACTGGGCATTGATATATGGAAAACTGTCTTCATTATCAAGAAATATATCCCTTTTTGCTGTGTTAAGATTGTTTCTTAATGCGAGCTCATATGCACATGAATTACGTGTAGTTAAACTATCAATAAAAAAAAGATCATTTTGTTTCAAAATGTCCATTGTCCAGTTCATGATCTGCCGGTCCTGGGTTGCCTTTGATCCCATATGATTGTTTGCCCCTATAGCATAGGGGTTATTCTGAATAATCATCCGGATTTTTTTTTCAATCTCCTGCTGAGTGTCAGTTATAAGGAGTGTACAGGGGCCAGGGTCTGTACCGGGATATGTAAGCGGTTCCATTGGGAGGTGGATCATTATCTCAAAACCATGTTCATACAGAATATCCGCATATCTGACTGAACCCTTAAGAAAAGGAAGAACAGAAAAAGAGAGTTTGCCTTTAAAATTTTTATATTCTTCTATCTTTCCGGAAGGATAACCGACATCATCGATAATTATAGCTATCCTGTAGGCTGGTTTCGCTTTTGCCTCGGGCTTCACCTCCTCGATTTCAGGTTTCCTGGGAGGAATTTTTTTCTCTTTTTTAACTGAGGTTTTTTTAAAAAAAATTAAGAAAACGATAATAAGTATTATAATAATAATTACCGAATATTTGTTATGTTTGCCTTTTGTCTTTACCAAAGTTTTTCCTTAAATTATTTTAATAAATCATGAAAAAAAATAAGAATATTCTTGGCAAATTTTATGTAAATGTTGTATCTTATATAGTAGTGTTACTTTTTTGTCCCGGTCAAAGGCCTATCATTTAATTTATCGTAAAACATGTAAGTTTTGTTAATCAGGATATTTTTTATTTAAATACTATCTGGAGAAGCGCTTAATGATCGAAGATATTAGGAACAGTCTTAACTATAATTATAAAATGACTGCACAGAAGTTTAGAGATACTTCTATCAATGCTGATAGATTCCGTTCTTCACAGAACCTTTATGATTCTGAAGAACGGAATATAAAAACCCTTGAGGATTTGATATCGATTGTAAGGGAGTTAAAAAAAGAAAGAAAATATGCAATTATTGACTCATATTCTGAGGATAATGCGATTGTGAAGCTTGAAGTAAAGGCTGAGATTTTGATAAGGGATATTAAAGAGAGAGGCTTGAATATTGTTGAGGTCAACCCTCTATTTTTAAGAAAAGCAAGAGAAATATTTGATATATATGATGATGAAATGAAAAAAAGTTCATAGCTGGTGTTCGTTTCTGATTATTACCACTTTTTAAAAAGCATATTTTAATGTAGGGGCAATTCATGAATTGCCCCTACTGCTTTTCAACACCCGGATGCTTATGAAAATACGGTGTTAATCTTATCGAATACAGTATATCAGGCTGACGCTGCGATGAGGATTGAATCAAGAATATTCTCATGTTCTATTTACTTTTATTAAAATGTATTCACATACCAGTCCGGCTCGACGTTTTTACGTCAGTCAAAGACATTGAAAATAGTCAAACAATTTAAAGGCAGCTGTTTTCATACTGGTACCATGCTTCTCATCAGGGCAGGCACATGGGCCTACCCCTACAGGTCATTAATTCATTTATATTCTCAGTGTTATGCTCATTACAATTAATTCACGATAATTTTAAAGCACCCAATAATGTAGGGGCAGCCCGTTGCCTGTACCAGGCACAAGTGGCTGCCCAAAGAATCCAAATTAATTTTCGTATTATATATGCATTTCATAAACTTACATAATTCGGGTACTGCAAAGCAGCAGGTTCGGCTAACATGTAAGGGTAAATTGTATTTTTCAGGATGCGGCCAGAGGAACGTTCAAAAGGTCAAGATGTTTCCCTATGTGCTCACCCAGTGCTTGCCAGTAATCCTCTTTATATTTGCCAAGAACCATAAATATCTTTTTCTTTATACCTGTGTCTTTCAGCATCTCCCCATAGGTAACATGCAGGACCTGTCGAACATCTGAATTGCTGAACAGATCAGGAAGCTTTGAATCATCCACTGCACTTACAGAAGGGAGAGCAGACTGGTCAGGAGTAATGTGGTAGTACTTTTGAGCATCCCCGAACTTTTGCTGAGCATATTTGTAGAGAAACTTAAAAAGAGAGGGATCTTTTCTTGAGATGATCTTCAGCGCTTCCAACCAGTTGGTGCCGGCTGTTTTGATATGAAACCTCCCGCCTGTGATACGTCCAATAACAGGAAATACCAAAAACTTATCACTCCCGGAGTGGATGGATATTTTATATCCAAACTTCCCGGCAATTGCTGCATGCACTCTAAAAGATTCTTCAAATTCCTTAAGATCACCTATATAGTCGATACCTTTCTGAAACTCACCAACAAACCGCGGCGCTATTGAAATTACTTTAATACCAATCCTCTCCAATTCCTTTGCAATAAAAACATGAGCAAGGGGGGTTGTTGGTGTTGAAGTTTCATCAATTGAAAGCTCGAAATCAAAGTCTCTTTCTCCTCTCACCTCATTCCCTGCCTCATAAAGCCTCCTGGCATGCTCCAGAGCCTCGCCGTAGATGAGAGCTGCCCGTCCAAGCTCTTCCTCAGAAAAGGTTATGGTCTGGCCTGAATCAAGATTGACCTGGCTTGAAAGATATCTCTTTTCAATGACTTTCCTGTAACCGGATGAGAGGTTCTTATACGATGCAATAACATCAGAATTATCCTTTGAGGTGTATTCTCCCCTTATATAGTCTGATACATCTGCTGTAACCATCGTATATCCGATTGACAAAACCTTTTTCACCTGGTCCTCTGTTTTGAGGTGATCGCCATCGGCGCCCCACGGTTTGTTGAAACCCTCTCTAAAACACGCCCATGTTGCAGAATCAAGGACATCTTCGAACGATCTCTGTGTAAGAGTAATTTCCCTGACTGACTGCTGGGCAAAAACCGGCGACGCTTTATATCTTTTAAAAATTTGAATGTGCCCGGGAGTGGCTATACCTAACCGGTCTCCAACTCCGAAGGTTGTGTCTCTTTTAGAAAGAGTGCATGGCGCTGTAAATGGCAAAACACTCCTGAGTATAACAGCATTTTCATGAACAAGAGGACAAATTAATATTTTAAGACCATTGAAACTCTTTTCGTGGCCATGAAAACCAGCCGGTTTCATCCCTCTGCAGAATACCCCCAACATATCGTCACCATTTACCTTGATGAGCGCGTATGTTTCTTTATTCGTTCTTTGAACCGAGGCTGGATAGAGAAATCTTTCAATACCGAGAATATTTGAAATCTCATCAACCTTCTCTATTGAATCGAAGATACCCTTTTGCTTTGCTTCTCTAAGCCATCTTTCAATTTCAGCATTCCCTGTCATTTTCTTCCCCTGACGATGTGGTTTGAGCATTACTGGTATCGTAGAAAGCAAACATTGCGAACACCACTGTTAAATGTTTCTAACCTTAGATACTGTGGACAAGATACCCCTCCTTTTTCAGTTGCCGAATAAAGGCCTTGCGTTTCATATAACAATTTCTTTAGTCTCAAATTTTTCGTGAACTTCATCCATGGCCATTAAAAGATATGCTTCTTTAATATTCTCTTCTAATTCTTCAAGGGTCTCCATTTGCGTCATAATTTCCGGTTGTTCAAGAATTTTACCAGGTCAAAATTTTTCGCCCTTCCAATATATTAAAGTCATCTTACTATTTAATGCGTATTCTCCTTGTATAAGAGTACTTACTATTTTTTTATTGTATTTGATTTATTCGAATGTGACAAGTTTATTTTGTGCAGGTTATTAGTAGAATTAAAGAATTCAAAAGAAGAAGTATGACGCTGTAATGTTGACCCAACTACTCGCGGGGAGCCAGTTTCGTCGGTATTGAATGATTTATATTG
>JAUVYC010000079.1 GCA_030603285.1 Spirochaetota bacterium | reverse complement strand
CAAGGGTAATGCCGATCTTGGGGATTGGAATTCTTTCCTGTGCAAAATTTTCTGAAGGAGAAATGATGAACAGAAGCAGCATGAAAAATAAAGAAGCTGTGCCCCCGTTTACTATCCTTTTTATTTTCTTTTTCATTCCCCCCCCCAGTTATAAAATCTTAAAGTGTTTTTTACTAGTTATAAATATTTATACATATATGTCAAAAAAAATTTAGAAATTCTTCATTTTATTAATCCTCTTTTTATAATTATTGAAATATGAAACCTGGTTTGCCTTTGGATAAGCTTTTCCACCGATGAGTTTAAGGAATTGATCCTTGAAGCTTACGGCCCCTCTTGATTCTTTGCTGCTAAGAAGCCTGATTTTATCTATGGTTTCTTTATCTTCTATTGTAGTAATAAGATTTATGCTTGAATCGGATACACCCAAAACTAAAATTTTTTCTGCAACCTCAACAATCTGAATTACTTTATTTGATGTTAGCGGATAGCTTGAGTGTACTTTAATAATTTCTGAATCTGCAATAAACTTATGTCTTTTTTTTAGTAAAAACCGGAAAAGAAAATATATACCTATGATAATAACAGCAAGGACTGCAAGCGTTCTTAATACAAGCATAGAATAGGATAACTTATTTTCACCAAAATCCGGTTCAGTATATCCATAATCAGGAGGATGCACTTCATCTGAGCCTACAGGTTCTGAAATATCTTCCTGTGCATTCAGCAGTACCGGAGAATAAATGCAGAGTACGAAAAAACAGATTAGGATAAGACATGTATGAAAGATTATAGTACACGCGCTAATACGTTTTCTGAAAAAGATAAACAATAAGCCCCCCTCCCATTCATTCGGTTAGGGTATTTCGTGAGAATTATACAGGTATAATTAATGAATTACCCCATGTGCCTTTATGTCTTTATACAGCTTTCATTATTCGATATTACTTATACGCGCCATCGGGCTTATGATATCAGTAACCCTTACGCCGAAATTTTCGTCTATTACTACTACCTCGCCTTTTGCAATGAGCTTACCGTTTACCAGAAGGTCTACCGGCTCTCCAGCCAGTTTATCAAGCTCCACAATAGTTCCTTCACCCATACCTAAAATATCCTTGATGAGCATCTTAGTTCTTCCCAGTTCAACAGTAAGCTGCATTGAAACATCCATCAGCAGGCCGATGTTTCCAGTTGCTCCCGGTTGCGGACCGGCTGAAAGCGGTGCAAATTGTACAGACTGTACACCTACATTCCCCATACCTGGTGTTGAATCAGCTCCAACACCAAAGGCAGGAACATTTTGCTGCAGACCTGGTTGAAATACATTGTCTCCCTGGGGCATCTGGGCACCCATCTGCTGAACATTTACTCCCTTCTTACGGAGTATTTCTCCTGCAATCGACTTAGCAGCATTTATGTCAAGAATTTCATCAATATTGGAAGAATTCCCATTGGAGACAAAATCATAACGTATTCTTAAAAAATTTCCTTCCGGAGTATCCAGATCTACAGGATCTTCACGAATCTCCGCAGTTAAACTCTCTGTTTTCACCGGTTTGCCGGTCTTATCTTCAATGACATTATTAGATGCTCCTGACATCTGGCTGAAACCTTCAGTGAGTGCCGATAGAGCCATTTCGGTGAGCTCCCCCTCATCCCCTTCTTGTGCCATCATTAATGCTGCGACCTGTTTTGCAGCCTCTTCAGATATGACATAAGAGTGTTTCCCGGTAACTCCTTCATTATAATTAGCAATTATTTGAACCGCTTTTCCAGTTATCCCCGAGATATAAACATCTTTTGTAAGAACTTCTAATTTAGGGTTTGATATTTGTGTGTTTTTTCCTGTAATAGTAGACAGGGTAGCCCCCATGAACCCGGCGATTTCAGAAGACAAAGCGCGAATTTCATTTTTTTCACCTTCTGTTAGCTGGCCCGGTGTTTCCTCAGGCTCAGCCATTTCACCCAGATCATCTGCACCCTGCAGCAAAGCATCTATTTCTTCCTGGGACAGAGAACCATCACTCATGTTATTTTCCTCCTTCTATTTCTTTAAACATTTCGTCTTCATCCATCTGTGTTTCAAGTTTTCTTGTAATTTGCACAGCCATGTGAGTTCCTACAACTCCAGGCCGTGCATAAAACTTTTTCATATTTTCGATTTTCAATTCCATCTCATCATCGACTTTTGTACGTGCCAGTTTTATAATGTCTCCCCTCTGTAAACCCATAACATCTTTGACACTGATTTCCAACCCCCCCAACTCTGCTATGAGTGAAATATTAACTGTATCGAGTCTTTTTTTCAAAATTGACAGGTTCTCTGAGGTCCCTCCCTTTCGGATACTCGAATACCAGTATTGAGCAGACAGTTTTGATATGATAGGCTCGATGGTAAGATACGGTATGCAGAAGTTCGTCATTCCTTCCACATCACCAACTTTTGTTTCAAGAGTTATTAAAACAACCATGTCACTCGGAGGCACAATTTGTGCAAACTGTGGATTTGTTTCGATATTTCCAAGGCGCGGTCTTAAATCAATAACATTTGACCATGCTTCACGCAGATTTCCTAAAATCCTTACTATAATCCCCTCTATAACAGAGAGCTCAATATCAGTGAGCTCCCTGTTTATCTTAGCAGCTTCACCTGGACCGCCAAATAATCTATCAATTATTGTAAAAGTAACCGACGGGTCGATCTCAAGGATTGAGCTTCCTTTAAGTGGATCCATATTTATCACTGCAAGAGTTGTTGGATTTGGGATAGAACGGAGGAACTCCTCGTATGTCAGCTGATCTACCGATGCAACATGAACGTGAACAATAGTCCTTAATTGCGCCGATAAAGATGTTGTTGTTAACCGGGCAAAAGTTTCGTGCATCATTTGAAGTGTTCTTATCTGATCCTTCGAAAACTTATCAGGCCTTTTAAAATCATAAATCTTTATTTTTCTTGTTTCAGCTTTTTTTAAGGCCTCTTCACCCTCAACCTCCCCGGTTGATATAGCGGTTAATAGCTGATCTATCTCGTCCTGAGACAGAACCTCGGTCATAATCTCCCACCCTTTTTTAATTATTTATTGTGTAAGGTCAAACACGTGTGTTTTATCCCTCTATGTTTGCACCTATAATTAGATAATATCTTATTATTAAAAAAAAATCAATAATAATTCCATGAATCCAAATCAGTTGTTTTGACCCAACAACTTCCATAATCTATGTCAAAACAAATTCAGTAAAGACTACTTTCTTAATTTTATCTGCAATTAATATACTATTTACCCTATTTTTAATCTCACCCTTGAGGATTTCCCTCTTTTCCTGTGTGTTCAAATCATTATATTTCTTTGCTCCGACAACAGAAATGATAATATCACGAAGCTCAGCTCTTCTTTTCACAAGTTCTGTCTGTAATTCCATATTTCCTTCATCATATCCAAGTTGTATAGTCAATTTCAGGAAATGCGGGTCATCAGTATCACTTGTATTAACGCTAAAGTCCGAAAGGTCAAAGTATGCAAGTGGCTTTGCTTTTTCCGTTAACTCAGGAGACGTCCTTTCGGTCCGGGGAGGTTTTCCGACTTTCTGTGCTACAATATAGGCCACTGTTCCTGATATAAAGATCAAAACCATGGCTGCAGCAACCCAAATAAGTATTTTTATTAGCGGTGGACCGAAAATTTTCTTTCTAATCCTGCCAGCTTCTAATGCTTCTTCTTCTGCAGTTTCTTCTATATCTTCAACAGCCTCGTCAGTATCCCCCATAATAGACCCCTTATTTTTTATTTTTTTACGAATATTCCTTCTTTCTCATAATTACAATTTCCACCCTCCTGTTGTAAGCCCTCCCCTCTTCTATATCATTGGTTTCAACAGGCTGGTACTCACCGTACCCTATTGCCTGAAGATTTTTCCCGCTTATTCCATGCTCTTCATTTAAAATTCTTATAATCTTTACTGCACGGGTAGCCGAAAGCTCCCAGTTTGTCGGGTAGAGTTGGTGAAAAGGGCTTATAACAGATACTGGAGTATTATCAGTATGCCCTTCAACTCTAATTATATTTTCACTGAATTCCGGTTCTTTCAAGAACCGCCCGAGCTTTTCTACAATGCGTAATCCTTCCTCCGTAAGTTCCGGACTCCCTGATTCATAAAAGGCATCAGCTACAAGAGAAATGACAATTCCCCTCTCATCCTCCGTTATCTTGACCCTCCTGCTTTTCACCTCGGGTTGAAATATGGAAACTGCTTTCTCAATAGCTTTTGCGAGCTGGTCACCCCGTTCCTTGGCAGGGAGACTCTCGACCTGCTGGCCTAATTCTGCAAGCACCCCTTCAGAAAGGGTCATTCCCCCACGGAACATGCCGAGTGACCCCCTGAAGGCTGAGAGAATCAGCTGCAATTCCCTGCCTTCAATCTCAGCTGTGGTAAACATCAAAATAAAAAAGGTCAACAGAAGGGTGGTCATATCGCCGTACGTAAGAAGCCATGAAGGCGTGCCTCTTCTCTCTTTTTTTTTAGGCCTTGGCATATTATTACTTCTCTCCTGTTTCCTCTTCTACCTGAGCTCTCACTTCAGGTGTTAAATAAGATACAAGTTTCTCCTTTACAATTCTTGGATTATCGCCCGATTGAATTGAAAGTGTTCCCTCTATCATAATCTCCCGCAAAAGGGTCTCCTGGTTATTCACATATGATAGTTTATTTGCAATCGGTATAAAAACCAGATTTGCAAGAATTACTCCATACAGGGTCGTTATCAATGCAGTAGACATCCCTGGGCCGATTGCACTTTTATCTTCTATGTTCGACAGCATAAGGATAAGCCCTATAAGCGTTCCTGTCATTCCAAAGGCTGGCGCCAGAGCTCCCCAGTCCTCAAATATTTTGATTCCTTCCTGATGGCGTGTAATCATGTGGTTGAGCTCTGTTTCCATAATATTTCTGATTATCTCAGGATCAGTCCCATCCACAACAAGCTGTATTCCCTTTCTTAGAAAATCATCCTCAAGCTCATCTAGATCATCTTCAAGTGCTAAGAGTCCTTCTCTCCTGGCTTTCTCAGAAAAGGTAACAATCATGGAAATAATTTTTCCCGTTTCCATGGACTTTACTCTAATGGCATTCATTGCAACTTTCATCAAACCAAGAGTCCTTGTCAGGGTATTTGAAATCATAATTGCAGCAAAGGAGCCTCCGATTGTAATAAAGACGGATGAAATACTGATAAATCCGAAGAGTCCGCCGAATCCTCCAGCTACAACAATACCGACAATAATAACGAAAAAACCTATTGCAAGTCCGCCAAGTGTTGCAATATCCATCGCAAAAAGCCTCCAACATCTATCTACATACTAAAATATTCGAAAAATCATTATGCTTTATATTTAATATACCTCAAAATACACAAGATAATAAACAATTACTCTAAAAAAATACTATCATTGATTATGGGTCAACAGACAAACATCCTGATGTGGACAAGCCACATTCAAGATTATAAAGATATTTTCTTGCAAACTAAAGTTTGTGCCTATTGTGCAAGAAAATCAGTATTAGTACCTTACTAACAATTTCCTTGCTTTTTTGGCAAGGAAATTCTAAAATCAAGAATGCGGCTTGTCCGCATTAGGGTACTATTCTTCATTTCCAAACTGCCCGAGCTTCTGCCGGTATCCAACAATTTCATCAAATATTAACTCAGGGCTTTCCTTTACCACAAGTTTTTTTCCCGAAACCAGCGTTATCGTTGTGTCAGGTTTCATTTCAATGGTCTCTATCTGGTGCGGGCTTAACCAGTATTGTGTATCATTAAGCCGTGTTACCTTTATCATATTAAAACCTCATGACAGAACAAATAACTTTAGCCCCTCTAAAAGGGGTATGAATCTATTTTCTATTCAGATGCTAAAAATCTATATCAATGATAAAAGGCAATATTACATCCCTCCTGAATTCTTTACCTCTTCAACGTTAAAAGTTCCTGAAGCATCTGATCAGATGTTATAATGCTTCTTGAATTAGCCTGAAATCCTCTCTGGGTAACAATCATATCAGTAAACTGCTCGGCCAGATCTACATTACTCATTTCCAGAGCCCCGGCTGTTATTTTGCCCCTGCCGCCTGTTTCAGCAGTACCGATATTTGCCAGTCCGGAATTGCCCGTTAGTCTGAAATTATTATCCCCTTCTGCCGTCAATCCCTGAGGATTGGTAAATGTTGCGAGCCCAATCTGGGCGATCGGCGCCTTGTTACCATTTGTATAAATCCCGGTGATCACTCCTGAGCTGTCAACTGTATAGTTCTCAAGATACCCCAATCCGTAGCCATCTTGCTCATATGCCCTGGTAGAAGACGGTGCGGCAAATTGTGTAATTCCATCATAACCACCTGCTGTCCCCAAATCGATTGTAATAATCTGAGCTGTTCCCTCTGCTGGAAAAGTTACATTCAGTGCACAGGCAAGACTCCCCTCTGTAATTATATCTACAGGTGCGCCAGGTATTGTAGGATTATCTTCAATTGAAATAGGCGCTCCCAGATTATTAAATCTCATGATTATTGAGTTCGAGTCATTGACATTAGGCCCTCCTGCATCCAGGGTTAAGGTTGCTTCATCAGCACCCTCCGCGGAAGCTGTTACCAGCCAGGTATTGGTTTCTCCCCGTACTCTTGAGAACTCTATTGTCAACCTGTGAACATTTCCTATACTGTCATATGCATCGATATTTGTTGTTACCGTTGCATTTAGCAGTTCCTCAGCCGTAGGAGTACGGTCAACCGGCAGTAAGGGAGTCTCTGAATTAAGATTACTTTTATATTTAATAATCTCCGTGGCTTTTGCCGGATCTTTTCCCCCAATCGGGATTATGATGTCTTCGAGAGTCCCGGTGGTATTTATCGTATATGTTGTCCCAATCTTGACTGCCTGCCATCCCTGTACTCTGAGTCCATTTGCAGGATTTACCACTGTCCCGTTTTTATCAAGGCCAAACCCGCCTGCTCTTGTAAAAAACTGCTCTTCTCCTTTTTTCAGGATAAAAAAGCCCTCACCCTGGATTGCAAGGTCCAGGCTTAAACCAGTTGTCTGCAGGCTCCCCTGGGTAAAGATTTTATCGATGCTTGCTATATTCATCCCGAGTCCAACCTGTTTCGGGTTAACTCCCCCTTTTTCAGCAGTAGGGGCAGCAGCTCCGGAAACTGTCTGAGAGAGAATATCCTGGAAAGAAACCCTGCTTTTTTTAAACCCATAGGTGTTTACATTTGCAATATTGTTACCTAAAACATCCATTCTGATCTGGTGGTTCCTTAATCCCGAAACCCCAGAATAAAGAGACCTCATCATGGGCACACACTCCTTATTTCATTAGCGTAGATTTTGCCCCTCCCAGAGTTAAAATTAATGAGTATACATCGAAACCTTTGTAACATCATCTATACTGTAACAGAAACCATTAAAAGAAATCATCGGGCCTTCATTTCCGAAGGTTATCTCCGTAACCAGACCACTGTTAAGCTCACCTGTTACGCTGTCAAAAACCTCTGCCTCTTTTCCTAAAAGAGCATAAGACATACTGGATTTATAATTTGTTATCAGATTCGTGAGTGTTTTATTCATTTCAGTCATCTGTTCCAGGGAAGAAAACTGTGCCATCTGAGAAATGAACTCTTTATCTTCAAGAGGTTTTGTTGGATCCTGATTTGTAAGCTGTACAATAAGTAATTTAAGGAAATCCTCTTTTCCGAGAGTATTTTTTATCTTTCTCCCATTTTTTATAAGAGACTTATTAAACCCTTCTACTTCAATCCTTGTTTTAAACAAATCTTTCGAATTCATAGCTAATTGATCCATATTCTTCTCCTATACAGTAACATTCACAATAGTTGAAATCCACGGTAGACTCAGTATCATAACCGTGTTTTCATTTAATTCTTTATCTTTATCTGCACTGTTTTTGGTATTCGATTTCTCTCCTATGCCCTCCCCGGCAGTATTAAATCCGGCCTGGCTGCCATTTACCTCAACCTGGAAAGAACCCAAACTGAACCCATGCTGCAGCAGATTCTGTTCAAGTATATTGAGCTTACTTATTATTAAATCTTTTACTGACTGATTATCTACGATAATGACCGAATTTATTTCATGTTGATTGAGCTTCAGATTCAGCTTTATTTTTCCCAGTAATTCGGGCTGTAGAACAATGTTTGCTTCCCCCCCTCCCTTACTTACGATTAATGAAAATTGTTTGACAATCTCATTAAAAATTTCATCGGCATTTTTCAAAATTTGATAATTTTGTTTCACCAATACTTTTGGAATGTTGCTTTCATACCTTACACATGCAAATGATAATTCTTTCCCACCCTGAGATGCCTCGCCTGCCCTAAAAGAGTTCCCATGTGTCTGTTCATTTTTCAAAAGATTTTCAAAAGTATTCGCTTTTAATGCAGTAGTAGTAAATTTTTTAGTCCCTCTGAAATTCGTGCTTTTCCCTTTTACACCTTTTTCTACAATTTTTTCCTTACTTTCGATAGTATTTGATAAAAGCCGTTTAACGTCGGCCCTGACTGGCTGTTCACTTTTACCTGATTCTGGTTTCTTAAAATAAAGTTTTTTTCCCTTTTTCACAGAATATTTCTGAATAAGTACTTTTCTATTTTTAAAGTTTGCAATCCTGTAATGAATGCTTCTGTTTATGTGCGGCGTTTCTGTTTGATAATCATGATCCCGAACTTTATTAACGGCTTTCTTTATATTCCCTTTCCCTTTAAGAATTATATCCTTCAAGCGTCCAGCCCGTGGTGACTTCCCTTTGACATACTTTGAATGAGCATTAAGATTTTTAAATCGAATCCGGTTTTCTCCGGCGCTGTTCTTCTTTTTTATTCTATTTTTCGTCGGTGCACTGTCTGCTTTTCTTGAAACAACCCTTTGTTCTCCCTGCAGATTTATATACTGATTTAATAAAGAAATGAACTTTTCCTCTTTGCCATTTACTGTATTTTCCCCCTTATCCTCCGGAGGTTTAATAGTATGGATCTTTTCAATATAAAGAGTATCTATCATTATCCTTAATACCCAACCTTTGTCATTTTTCTCTGTATTGTTGCAGCCTTTTTGGGATCCATTAGACTCAGGAAATAGGGCACAACAGACATCCGTCCTGCCTCCTCAGCAGTCTTATCAATCTGACGGAGAATATCTATCGCAAGCAGATCATCAAGCTGAGACAGCCTTTCAACTGCCGCCGGCGGAGGCATATTTGTGAAATATTCTGCCTGCTTTTTTATATTATCACTATAATTATCGTATTCCCGAAGTTTTTCACTTAGTACTTTTTTCTCTTCTTCCACGCCTGTCATATCTTCCTTAAGTTTTGTTTCCTTCTCTTTGAAAGCAAGCTCTCTTGTTTCCAGCTCCTGTTCCTTTAACTCAAGTTCCTTTATTTGAACGCGCATGATTTCTTCCCTCTTGTTTAAAAACTCTTTCTCAAGAAGAAGAAGGTCTTCAGCCGGTTCGCCTCTCTTCATAAAAGACGGAAGATATTTATCGTAAGGTTTGATAATTCTCCTGTAATTTATCAATCCCAGGTGGTCAAACCAGAAAATCCCACCGAACATAATTACAAGTATCAATAGCAAAAGAAAAATTGTCTTAATAAGATTTGTTAATGCCGATCCTATATTCACTTAAAAACCCTCTTCATATTCATATTTTGAAAAGGAATCATAATATTTCAATACAGATTCGATAAAATTCTTTGTTTCCGGTATATTCGGTATTTCCTTCTTCACCTTTGCAGGCCCTGCATTATAAGCAGCAAGTGCCCGGTTTAGATTTCCCTCATACAGATTAATAAGTTCACGTAAATAGCATGTGCCGCCCAAAATATTCTCTTCTTCATTGAAAGGATCTTCAACCCCCAGAAAACTGGCAGTCTCAGGCATTAACTGCATAAGACCCATAGCTCCTTTATTCGAAACAGCAGAGCTCTGGAAATTCGATTCCTGTTTTATTACTGCCTTTATGAGCGGCTCAGGAACCCTGTACTTTTTTGATGCAGCTTCTATTATATCTTTGTAGTCAATTCCTGTGGAGGTGGCCTTCTCTTTATAACCTTTTTGAACCTGCACTCCCTGTTTCTCACTGTTTTTCTCAACTATTTGATTTGATTCCTGTTTAAACCGGGATTTCATATCCGGATAATAAGCGGCCCTTTTAACTCCAAACTTTCTCTTGATTTCATCAATT
>JAUVYC010000054.1 GCA_030603285.1 Spirochaetota bacterium | reverse complement strand
CCAGCATAAAAAAGGAAAGCTTACTGCAAGGGAAAGAATGAACTTACTGCTGGATAAAGGCTCATTTATTGAACATCAAACGTATATAATGGGTAGATCAAAAGATTTTGGTATGAATAAAAAGAGATTTCTGGGAGACGGTGTTGTAACCGGAACCGGGAAGATAAATGGGAGACAGGTTTTTCTTTTTGCCCAGGATTTTACTGTAATTGGCGGGTCCCTGGGCGAGATGCATGCTGAGAGAATTGCAGAAGTACAGCTCCTCTCTTTGAAAAATGGTGCCCCATTTATACAGATAAATGATTCAGGGGGGGCACGAATACAGGAGGGAGTGCTCTCATTGAATGGCTATGGCAAAATCTTCAGAGCAAATACTCTTGCATCAGGTGTGATACCTCAGTTTTCAGTAATAGTTGGCCCCTGTGCAGGTGGTGCTGTGTATTCTCCCGCTATTACCGACTTTGTTTTAATGGTGGATCGTATCAGCCATATGTATATTACCGGCCCGGACGTTATAAAAGCAGTAACCGGAGAAACAATCAGTCATGAGGATCTGGGAGGGTCAAAGGTTCATTGCAGCAAAAGTGGAAATGCCCATTTTCGTTTTGCCGGTGAAAAGGAATGTATGGATCTTTTAAGAAAGCTGCTCAGCTACCTCCCTTCGAACAATATGCAGATGCCGCCGGTGGCAGAATGCAGTGATCCTGCTGACCGTAAAACCACTGATCTGTCCAATTATCTACCGGACAACCCAAAACAGCCGTATGATATTAGAAATTTTATTCATGAAATCTTTGATAAAAATTCGTTCCTGGAGGTTCATAAAGAATATGCACCAATTGTTGTTGTTGGATTTTCAAAACTAAATGGAAGAACGGTAGGTATATTTGCAAACCAGCCGGAATTTTTTGCTGCGGCATTAGACATTAACTCATCAGATAAAGCAGCACGATTTATCCGCTTCTGTGATGCCTTTAATATCCCGATTATTTCTCTTGTGGATGTACCCGGGTTTTTACCGGGTGTTACACAGGAGCACGGCGGAATTATTCGACACGGAGCAAAAGTTCTCTACGCAATTGCTGAAGCTACAGTACCAAAACTTGCTTTAATAATAAGAAAAGCATATGGAGGGGCTTATATCGCAATGTCATCTAAATCCCTTGGATATGACAGGGTGCTTGCACTTCCCTATGCAGAAATTGCCGTAATGGGGAGCGAAGGTGCAGCAAACATTATCTTTCGAAAGGAGATTGAAGCTGCTGAAAATAAAGAAGAGATGCGGATGAAAAAAATAGAGGAGTTCAAAGAAAATGTTATGAATCCATTTATAGCTGCAGAATACGGTCTGGTGGATGATGTAATAGATCCTGAGTATACAAGAATAGAATTAATACGAAGTCTGGAGATGAATATAAAAAAGGTGGAAGACAGACCCGCCAAAAAACATGGAAATATTCCTCTTTAATTTTAAAATAGTTATTTATAATCTTGAATGTGGTTTTCCCACATTCGGGGCACAATGAATATAGAAAACTACTTTTACACTATCTTTGCCTCATTTTTGGGGATGTTTATAGTTTTTCTGTTTTTAGGTCTTCTGTGTATCTTCATGATCGTATTAAAGAAAATCTTTAAAGAAAACAATAATAAAGTCTTACGTACAGATTCTTCATCAGAGGAAAGCAAGGATCGAGATTGGCTCATTGCCGCTGTTTCTGCCTATCTTGCGAAAGAAGATGAAGGGGCTTGCCCTTATTCGGCTGAGGCATGGAAGGCCGAAAGCTCTGAAAACATGAATCTCTGGATTTTTGGAGGAAAATTTTCTGAGAGGAAGAGCGGCATATAGAAATGAAGAAAAGAATTCATTTTCAATTTAAAGGCAAGACATATACAGTTGATGTGGAAAGGCATGGAAATGAATTAATTATTGAAAAAGATGGAGAGATATACCATGTAAACCTTCTTCCTGAAGAAGATACACAATTAAAAGTAAAGAAACCCCAGGAAGAACCAAAGTATCAATCTTCACCATCACCTCCATCAACCATTGATGAATCAAAAACCGAAGTCCTGCTTTTATCACCCATTACCGGGGTTATTTGCGAAGTGAAAACATCTGTTGGAAAAGAGGTTGAAAAGGATCAGGTGGTTATTGTTATGGAAGCAATGAAAATGTATATCGATATACATGCCCAGGAATCCGGAGTTGTAAAAGAAATATTCGTCCATAAGGGAGAGAATGTCTCTACCGGTCAAAAGCTATTGAATATTGAATAGTACATTTGTAATCTTGAATGTGGCCAGTCCGGGTTAGGTGATAAGCAGATGAATATGTTTGATATGGTGTTTAATTTTTTAAAATCCAGCGGATTTGCTGCATTATCATGGCAAAACGTAGTAATGATTTGCATCGGCGGTACCCTTATTTATCTTGGAATAGCCAGGGAGTATGAACCTCTCCTTCTTATTCCCATTGGTTTTGGAGCCTTCCTTGTCAACCTTCCTCTGACCGGTCTTAGAGATTCCGGAGGACTCTTGTATTATTTCTATTTTGGAATAAAATCCGGAATCTTTCCTCCCCTTATTTTTTTGGGCATTGGAGCAATGACAGATTTTAGTCCCTTGCTTGCGAAACCGCACACATTCCTTTTAGGCGCAGCAGCACAGTTTGGCATCTTTGGAACTCTTTTAGGTGCTAAAGCACTTGGATTTTCGTTCTCAGAGGCTGCATCGATTGCAATTATAGGGGGTGCAGATGGACCCACTGCAATATATCTTACATCCCGGTTAGCAGAGCATTTGTTAGGACCCATTGCCGTTGCTGCTTATTCATATATGGCACTGGTACCGATTATTCAACCTCCAATAATAAAACTGCTCACTACAAAGAACGAGAGACTAATTGTAATGGCCGAAGTAAAGCCTGTTTCTAAGAAGGTAAGGGTTTTATTTCCTATCGTTATTACCATTACTTCAGCCCTGTTAGTGCCTGCTTCTACACCCCTTATCGGTATGCTTATGCTTGGAAATTTATTTAGAGAGGCCGGAGTAGTTGATCGTCTTTCCGGGACTGCTCAGAATGAGCTGATTAACCTCGTTACTATTTTCCTGGGAGTAGCAATTGGCTCAAAGATGTCAGCAGAGGAGTTTCTTAATTTCAATACCATCATGATCATATTTTTAGGACTTATTGCTTTCTCCATAGGTACAGCTTCGGGAGTGATTTTAGGAAAGCTCATGTGTACCGTAACCAGAGGCAGGGTAAATCCTATGATTGGCGCTGCCGGTGTATCAGCAGTGCCTATGTCTGCCAGGGTAGTACAAAAAGTCGGCCAGAAAGAAGATCCCGGCAACTTTTTGCTGATGAATGCAATGGGTCCCAATGTCGCAGGAGTAATAGGATCAGCGATTGCCGCCGGTGTACTGCTCTCACTTGCAGGGTAAATATTTTCGATAAAAAAAGCTATTCTTTTTCTTTTATTCAAAATGGGCAGAAACAGTATCAGTGTGTGATGTATTACGGAGAGGAAGTGCGAGCGGAATAATTAAAAAAGTAATAAAGGCGAGAATAAAAAATATCCATCGAAGTCCCAGGGCGTCACCGATAAAACCAAATATTATTGGCCCAAAGGCCTCCGATCCCAGATAGATCGAATAAAAAATACCATATCCGCGGGCCCTCTTCTCAGGCGTCACAAGATCCGCAATAGTTTTATACAGTACTGTAGATGTACCATTAAGAGCAAATCCACAAAGAATAAGGAGTGGAATAAGAATTGTAGGCTGAATGGAAGGGAAAATTAAAATAGAAAGGCCTGTTAAAACCTCCGTTATAAGTATAATTTTAAAATTACCAAGGCGATCAGCGAAAAATCCACATCCGAGTTTTCCAAGTGCTCCACCGGTAAAAAGGATGGTGAGAAGAAAACCCGTTTTTGATGCGGGGATCCCCTTTTGTAAAAATAAAAAAGGGATAAATGTAAGTAAAACTGTTCTGGTGGCTCCATCGATAATACCGATTAATGACATCAGTATAAATCTCGCTGGAGAGGTAATTCCCCATCTGTTTCCGGTGGGATACTCTATCACCTCTTTCTGGTAAGGCATATCCTTTTTTTTCCGAAATATCCATCCAGAAGAAAAAGAAAATAATAAGCCCATACTTCCCAGGATAATAAGGCATGTTCTCCAGTCAAAGGATAAAAGAATTGCACTGATAAGAAGGGGAAAGATGATTTTCCCAAGGTCGCCGGAGAAATTGAGAACCCCTATGGTGCTCCCCCTCCATTTTTTATCATAGATCCTGGATACAAAGGCACTACCTACTGGGTGCTGGATATTCCCTCCAAGCCCGCTGAAGATTGAAAAAAGGAGAAGTTGAACAAAAGTGACTGTGAAACCCATGGCTATAAGCCCGGTCGATACCCATCCCATACCCACTACGAGGAGGAACATCTCCCAGAACTTTTCGGATAAAAGGGCAAAGGGAAGCTGGAGAAAAGACGCTGAAAAGGAAAAAGTGGCGCGTAAAATACCGACGCGAAAGAGTGGAAGATTAAATTCCCGGGCAATAAGGGGAAGGAGAGGGTAGAGAATCACAAAAAAACCATCATTCATTAAGTGAAGGAAAGAGCTTCCAATTAAGTAGTTGTGATTATTAAATATAGCTTTATAGGAGCCTTTCTTCTCTTTCAAAGAGCACAGGATGGCAAAAAACAGATTTGATCTACTCCCCAATTTTACTTTTTACCCTTTTTCAAATTAAAAAATTTCAGATAATGTCACATCTGTAATTTCAACAGGCCTGTCAATATCCTCAGTACCTTAATACTGATTTTCTCCCTTTTTCAATTACCTGGTACTTCGAGTTTTCCCACGGTAACATTTACTTCATCTAAGATTAAACCGGCAAATCTTTCAATGCTCTCTATAACATAGCTTTGAAGTTTGTGCATTGTTCCGGATATCTGAACATCATAGGGAATATCGAGAACAATTTCAAGACTGTAGCTGTATCTTCTCTTTTCCACGATTATTTTTTTAACCTTTAGCCTGGAATCAAACTCCTTCACGCAGTGTGAGACCATCTGGCTTAATACGGTTTCAGAAATAGCAATCTGACCCTTTTCACTGTATTGAGGTTTTACAACAGATTTTTCAAACATCTTTTGTCTTTTATGAAAGGGGAAATTTTTTTTAAAGAAAACTTTCACTGACTTAAAAAAAATAAAGGGGTAATTAAACTTTACCTCAACAGCAGGAGCAGGGATGATGTGTTTTTTCTCATTAATTCGAGATTTCCTGGCTGCCATAATCTCATCTTCAGTTGCCACATCCTCAATACTGATGATTTTATGAGTATGAGTAAGATTTAACCTTTGAGACATCTTTTTTACCATCTTCTCAGATGTTCCAATTAATAAAATCCTTTTAAAGTTTTCTCTCTCCAGTACTTTTGTAACCTCTTCAGCATGCTCATGATCCATAAAAAGTGAAGTTTTAACAGCTGCCAGCCTCGTTTTTTCTTTTTTTGCAGATCTTCCTGCAAGTATCTTTTGATCCTTAATTAAAAGGCCGTCATCTATTAGCATATCAATTCCATATTTTTGTGCAACAAGCTGAGCCCTGAAGCTCTTTCCTGTTCCGGTCTTTCCAACAAGAGCATAAACCTGAACTCCTTTTAGAACCCAGAGTATATGATGAATGACTCTCTTTAAGCTCATCCCACCTATATTAAAGGATAGTTTTTGACTGTGTCCTTTAGGCTGTTTTTGTAGAGGAGCAAAAAGGCTTTTTTGATTGTTTTTACTTGAAATAGGTAAAATAGAGTTATTTTTTTTCACTTTAACTCTAACATAATATTATTTTAGAAGATTTATACAGGAATAAAATGTAAAATACTTTCTAAATCCAGTAATGACTGTAATGCAGTAATTATTGGCACATCTGTTTTTATATGTGGCCACGATCGTTTGACAGAATGATGTTGAATCCAAATTGGTTGAATGCCGGTATTTTTTGCTCCGCAAATATCAATATTCCAATCATCACCAACAAAAACCGCTTCAGAAGCTTTGGTTTC
This sequence comes from Spirochaetota bacterium, assembly GCA_030603285.1. Classification (GTDB taxonomy): domain Bacteria; phylum Spirochaetota; class B62-G9; order B62-G9; family DRHN01; genus JAUVYC01. The sequence continues at coordinate 5,961 of JAUVYC010000054.1, read as the reverse complement.
CAATCTTTCCAAACATAGCTTAAACGGTTTGGGATCCGGCTTTGGAGGAATATCCCCTTCTCCTGCAACAACAATCACATCGAAAAAAGATTTTATTTCAGGGTGCTCTTGAACAGGGTATGTTTTATTATTGCCCTGCTTTGGCGAGTTTGTTATTATTGCAAGCTTATAGCTTTTTGATAGTTTGCATAAAACCTTAACAGTTTCTGGAAAAAGAACTCTTTCCTGTTTAACCTTTTGCCAGTACTCATCCTCCCATTTTTTTAATAATTTTCTTTCCGGTTTTTTACAATAATCCATATAAATTTTCTGCCAGAATGCGGTTCTTGAAAAAATACATTTATTGTGATAATCCTTTCTCACTTCCCTGTAAAATGATAAAAATTTCTCCCAGTTTGTTAAATGAAGATGATAGTATATCTCTTTTTGTGCTTCTTTTTCGGCTTTACGAAATCCATCAGACGCATCCACCAATGTTTGGCCAAAATCAAAGAGTATCGCTTTTATCATCTAATCTTTTCCCCACTTTTTTAAATAATCTCCGAAAAGTTCTTCATCGGTAGGCACATATTCTGGAATAGGCACGGAGGTCCACGTATAATTAAGCATGTGTCTCCAATTTATATTGTCACTGGTTATATTTCCCGGCCAGGTACCGCACCCGATCGTAGTAGTAAACGGCTGGCCATTATACCAGCTGCCGCTGTTAACCAGACAGTGAGGCATATTCACCTCTACCCTGCCAACATTAGCCTTAATTGACAGCTCCTCAACACGATCCTGATGGTTTGTATGAATTGATGCAGAATGCCCCTCTCCGGAAAACTTATGCATCTTTTTCATACGTTCAACCATTTCGCCAAAATCAGTCCATTTCCAGACAGTTAAAACAACAGACAGCTTTTCACCGGAGAACCTATCTTCAGGTCCAATTTTTTCTCCGATTACCATAAGAAACTTCGTATCTTCCGGGACATCAATCCAGGCAGCTTTTGCAATATCTAAAGCAGGTTTTGCTATGATATCTCTGTTCAATCTTTTTCCATCAGGCCAGAGAGCCTTTCTCAGTTTTTCCCTCTCTTCTGTATTACACATATAGCCGCCTTCTGATTCTAAAGCGCCGATCATTTTATCATATATGCCTTCATAAATAGCAACAGCGTTTTCTGAAGAGCAAGAAGTAGCGTTATCAAATGTCTTTGACCGCATTATCTTATTCGCTGCTTCCTTGATATCAGATGTCTCATCTATAATAGACACAACATTACCTGCGCCGACCGTGTGCGCCGGTTTGCTGGCTGCGTATACAACCTTTATCAATGCAGCACCTCCTGTTGCAATGACAAAATCACAGTTTCTCATGAGCTCAGAGGTATTTTCATGGGTCGGTTCTCTAATACACTGCCATAAATCCTCAGGTGCTCCAATCTTTTTAAGAGCCTTTCTTCCATATTCAACGGTTCGATAGGTGCTTCTATTTGTTCTTGGATGGGGTGAAACAATCATTGCATTCCTGGTTTTTAATATGTTAAGACCCACAAAAGAGGGTGTGGCGGTAGGGTTTGTACATGGAGTTACATTTGCTATAACCCCTATAGGCTTTGCATATATCCTCAATCCTTTTTTTTTGTCTTCCTTAACAAGGCCGCATGTTTTAACACCCTTAAGATCCCACATTGCGCCTCTTGTCTTACTTTTCTGCTTTGCCACTTTATGTTCAAAAACACCCATTCCACTCTCTTCAACAGCGGTTTTTGCTACATCCCTTGCCATATCATCCTTCTGCAGCATCCATCCCACTGCGGCAACCATCTCATCGACCTCTTCTTGAGGCCAAAACTCAACTGTTTCAAAAGCTTTTCTAGCCCTTTTGTACATTTCTTGAATATTTTCCGCCATAAACTGCATCTCCTTTTGATAAAATATATGAATATTATTTTTCTTTCTTATCCGATTTTTTACTGCTTCCGATCTTACGGGCATCTTCAATTTCTTCTTCAATTGTATGTCCGCTGCCGTACAATTTTTTCATTTCATCCCGTTTTTGCTTCCATTCTTCGAGAGTTTCCGACTTATAAGGCTTTGCAGCTTTTAAACGTTGTTCCAATGAAGGTACTGTCCTTTCAGGTGGACCATCATAATCTTCCCTGGGAGTCAATGTTTCTCCCAATTTTACGTATCCCTCTCTTTCAATTTCTTCAATCCAGTGGGCACCTGCTGCATATGCCCGGGTTATCGCCATAATAGACCAGGTCGCACCCGGTGTAAAACCCAGGTCCATCATTGCTGAACCTATTGCCCCAAGCAAATCGAGTTCAACAGGCTCCTCACTCATCTTTTGAGCAGCAACCACAACCTTTTTCATAAATGGGATATATTTTCTTGAAACACCAAGTTTTTCGGCACGCGTAAAGATACATTTTGCTACAGGGTCTTTAAGCATAAGATTCGATACACCAAGATGGGGTTCACCCATATTTTCTTCTGCCAGAAGTTCTGCAGCTTCTTCAATACTTTTAGATTTGTTTTCAACCAATGAATAATATTTATCCATCATATTTCCAAAAGCGCTGTACGCTCCGTATGCATGCCCAAAAGCCAGTATGGATGCGCCGGCACCCTGTGTTAAAAAAACATTGGATTTTGCAGCAATTCTTGCCATTGCAGCCGTTGAAGACAGCCCGTCTTCTAAACCGAGAATAAGAATATAGTTTAACATTTTTACTTCTTCGATAAGTGGTATTCTTGCCTGAAAATCAATAAAGAGCATATCTGCAAATCCGTAGCCAGCTTCTACCAGTTCGGTAGTATCGTATCCCCTTGCAACGATTCTGTGTACATTTTTATATGCCACCTCCGAGACCCAGCGAAACTGCTCCCTGCTTGTGTCGGGAGGTATTGTCCCATATTCTCTCGTTTCATAGTTGTATCTCAATCTTTTGTCATACAAATTTCCAGGAAGTTTTTTCTTTTTAGCCCTGTTTTTTATATCACCCATTTTTTATACTCCCCCTCTTCTAATTGTCTTTTTGCATATTCCTGCCTTTGTTCCTGGGGTGGTACTTCTCTCTCTTCCGGGCCAATATATTTAATCATTGACAGGTCAAGCATCTGAACCATAGGCTCGCTTTTCGAAGCTGCCCAGGCTCGACCTTTCTTCATTGTATAGAGAGCATGAGCAGCACAGCTGTACCCTCGTGTTAAGGTTCCTACACACCACGCAGCATTGGGAGAAAATCCAAGATCGGCAAGTGCGGTGTTTCCCGCACCAATCATGTTAACAGCAACATATTTCCTTCCCTCTGCTTTTCTTCTTGCGTAAAAATATTTTTCTACTGCCCTTTGAAACTTAAGATATGCGCCGCCCACCTTTAACTCCTCCTGCTTTATATGCGTGGGTTCTGCTCTTGGGTCCCCATCAGTATGTTGGGGTTGGCCCATACCCATGACCGGTCTTCCAGCATCGAGATATTCGTCAACACATATCTTTGCCATCTCATCGATGGATTTTCCTTCCTTCAGTGCCCTTTCAATGTATTTGTTCATCATATATCCGTGTGCTGCACCGGGGCCGTGAGCACCACCAAAAGTCATTACACTGGCAGCAATTGCAGCAGGAAGATAAGGCCTGCCCGAAATTACAGCCACGGCTGATGCGGCAGAAGGCGACATTGAATGCTCTAAAAATTCTCCCATTTCATACTCTAACATCTTTTCTTCTGCTTCAGTTGGAATTCTGCCCTGAAACAAAACAAAAAGTGCAGCGCAAAAACTGTACCCCTTTTCTGCAAGTTCGCTAATGTTATACCCCCTTAAAACAGTTTTTTCCCTGGTTTTGTAGGAAATAGCCGTCTTTCTTCTAAAAAGAGGCTCTCTGCTCATTGTTTTCCTCCTTGTATTATTTATTTATACAGATTTTTGATCTGATATTTTTTGTTTAATATTTGATGGAATTTTAATAATTTAACTAACATGGGTCAAAATAATAATATTCATAGTTTTAATAATTAATGGTTATATTTCTATAATAAAATGTGTAAATAATTTTCGAATTATATTCATTGGATAATTTTGAGGTTAATTCTAAAGGTTACGACCCTATGCCATTGGTCTGTAATCAGCGCCGTGCATTAAATTTCATATTGATAAATCTCACTAAGCTTCTCCTTGTTTACTTCACTCGTGTTCCCCTCGAATATTTTTTGACCGTCGCGCATTGCCACAATCCTGTCCGCATATTCTAAAGCCAAATTTACATCATGAATGCTCACCAGTACAGGAACACCAAGCTTTTTAGCAGTTCTGTGAAACTCATCCATAACATCATGACCTATTGCAGGATCCAGACTGGATGTTGGCTCATCCACTAAAAGAATCTTTGGATCCTGGATGAGAGCCCGGGCAATGCCTACCCGCTGGCGCTGACCCCCGCTTAGCTTGTCTGCGCGTTTGTGAAGATATGGTTTTATGCCAACAATCTCACTCAGCTCTACAGCCCTTTCTATATCCGATTTATGAAACTGACGGAAAATACTCCTTACCATCCCGGTGTAACCCAATCTTCCTGTGAGGATATTTTGCAGTACTGTTAATCTTTCTACTAAGTTAAATTCCTGGAAGATCATTCCCATATTCCTGCGGGCATACCTTAACTCTCTTGGATCTAAACTGGTAATCTCAACCCCCTCTAAAAACACCTTGCCTGATTCCGGTTCAACCAGTCTATTTATACATCGCAGTAACGTTGACTTCCCTGCCCCACTTAAACCAATAATCGCCACAAACTCTTTTTCATGAACTTTAACACTAACCCTATTAAGTGCCTTTTCGCCGCTTGGATATGTTTTTTCAAGGTCTTCTACTTCAAGTATTACATTTTTATTCATATTTTTTCTTCCATATCTGATTGGATTTTTACTTCTAAGAATATAAATCAAACGCTAAAGAAACTCTCACTGCTTTAATATATGAACTTTTTGAGGAATAGTAATCATAATTTTGTTACCTATATCATGTATACCAAGACTGCTGGGATCGTATTGATCTACGACTATCTTTTTGCCTTTAATGTCAACCGTATATTTGATCATAGAACCGGCATACATACAACTTTTGATAGTGCCTTTAAATTTATTGACTCCTGCGGCTTCTCCTGATGAGCCAATACGTATAGTTTCAGGCCTGATAACAAGAAATACTTTCTGATCCAACTTAATATCATTCTCGCTGATAGAAACTCCCAGATTACCTGCGTTTACATTTGTAAGCTGAGACATAAAATCCAGGTACTTTTTGCCTTTATCATCCCATATATTGCTGCCCTTTGCTTTAGAAATAATAAAGGGCTTATAGGCCTTCTGACGAGACCATGTGTAAAAGACCACCTGCAAAGCAGGTGGCTTTTCCCAAGCCAAAAGGCTTTTAAAGGCATAGCCTTTTAATTAATCTTTTTAGAAATATTATAGACCACCTCCAAAGGAGGTGGCTTCCTTTTGGTAGTGAAGAACATATTCTTTTTCATACTGAATATTTGTTTCTGAATCCAGGTCCACGTCATCAACTGACATTATGTTTCTCCTTTCTTGAATCAATGCAAATAATATTGATGAAAAATGACTTATGTTTGTAGAAACGCCATATATGTGTCTCTACATTAACAAAAATCAAAATCTCTATATCTTCATGTCTGAATAGATATAATTCTACTTAGTTGTAATGTAAAGGTTTCGATATTATGTGTCAAAATAATTACATTCATAATAATTATAAAAATAGGTTATAATTGCAGGGGAATATTGTCCTTCACATCTTTGAGCTTTTTCTTTAAGAGGATAAAAAGGAACACACATCCGAGGAAAATGAAAAAGGAAATGCTGAGTGGCACCTTAAAGGTATGTGTTATATCTTTGAGTAATCCTCCAAGGGATGTCCCCATTACCTGCCCTGCTCCATGAATGAGGG
>JAUVYC010000110.1 GCA_030603285.1 Spirochaetota bacterium | reverse complement strand
CTATTTTAGAGAATGCGTATGACCAGACAGCGAAAATTGTGGCTGTGGAACCAGAGGATTTTGAAAAAGTGGAACCGGGTTTACTAAAAGAGGCTTATCAATTGATGCCTCAACTTCCTTTTGATGAAATAGACCTTTTCTTAGTAGATGAAATAGGTAAGAATATAAGCGGTACAGGGATGGATACAAATATCATTGGACGATTGATGATCAGGGGAGAAAAGGAGTTTGAAAAACCCCGGGTTGATAAGATAGTTGTTCTTGATCTAACTACTGAATCTCATGGAAATGCCATTGGTGTGGGATTAGCTGATATTACTGTAAGAAGATTGGTTAATAAGATTAATTACCATGCTACCTATACAAATGTTCTAACTTCCGGATTTCTCAACAGGGCGAATATTCCTCCTACTTTTGACACGGATAAAGATGCTGTAACCGCTGCTTTTCAGACTTTTAGAAGAATTGAGCCTGCAAAAGCCAGGGTAGTGAGAATAAAAAATACCCTTGCTTTAGAAACCATTTATATTTCGGAAATTCTTTTAAAAGAAGCTGAAGAGAAAAAGAATATTGAAATTATTGGCGATATGAAAGAGATGTCATTTGACTCAGAAGGGAATCTTTGTTAGTACCTGAAAATAAAGTATTTTGAATGAAAATGAAGTATTTTGCCTGAAAATAAAATACCTTTAAGGCATATTTAGCAATATTTATAATTAGTTCTTGTAATAACATTTTTTAATAAACACAGTTTACTTTAATTAAATCTTAAAACGAAAAATAATTCAGAAACTTTGGGTTTTTAGTTTCTATTAAATATTATAAGACTTATATTTTTTTTCAAATTCTTCAATTATTGATAATAAATCACCAGGCAACAATCGTTTAGTAATTTTTAACACATTTAAAGGGATTTTTTTATAGAATGCTTCTGCGATTCCTCCAGCTATACATGCAATTGTGTCGCTATCACCTCCTATGGAAATTGCCTTGCGAATTGCATCAACAAAGTCCTTTGAATCCAAGAATGCAATAATAGCTTCTGGAACAGACCCCTGACAGCTAACATCAAACTGATATACAGGTCTAATATCATCAATCGATCTGTTTAAATTATAGTTAAATGTTGTTTCTATATATTCTTTTATTTCTATTTTTGAACGGCCAATACTGGAAAGAAAAATTGAAGATGCTGTAGCCTGAGCTCCTTTTATCCCCTCTTTGTGATTATGTGTAACTTCTGCACATCTCTTTGCTTCGACCATGACTTCATCAAGCGTTTCGAATCTAAAGCCAATTGGGCCTGCCCTCATGGCAGCGCCATTTCCCCAACTGCCATACGGGGCATTACTGTCTGAAAAAATCCAGTGATAAAAACTAACACCATATCCTGCATAAGGGTATTTTCTTCCATATTTTTTTAGAGTCTCTATATAGCTTCTGTTGTTTAACAGACTATCAGCTATTGCGATTGTCAAAACAGTATCATCTGTAAAGGTTGAACCATGTGAAAACAGAGGGAAAGATGTAGTTTTAATATTTTTATGCTCATATACTGAGCCAATTATATCTCCAATAACCGAACCTATCATAGGCCCTCAATTTTAATTAAAACAATTATACCATCATATATAATATTGACAATAATCCAGTGAGCAGTTCTACGAGATTGATCGCGATTCTATATGGATTGCGTCCGTTTTCGCGGCGAATGTTTCTTCGAACCAGAAGGTGATTTTAAACTATGGATTTAAGCGTTTTTCACATCCATCTAAAATAGATATGACGTCCATCATATGCTTTTTTGTAAAATTTAAAAGTTCTTTCCAGTGTTTTTGCAGATTTATTAAATAAGTAAAAACATCATCATGGGGCATTGCATCGTATTTTGATAAATATATATTCTTAATACTTTCCCTTGCAGAATCTATTTCTTGTTTTAATAGATAATCTATAGCAAGCATTACATTTGCTTTGAATATCATGTCTGCCAGTTCATCTTTTAAAAAACTTCCGGGATATGGATCAAAGTCTTCAGGGGTTACAATATTCATGTTTGGCACTTCGTACTGTGTTTCTATTTTCTTTTTTTCATATAGAAAGCGGTAAATATCCTCTCTAAGCTGTTTCCAAATAGCATGAGATTTTTTAGGAGGGAGGTGTTTAATGGTAAGTTCTCTATCAAGGAAAAAATTGAATCCAAACATATTGGCATTTATCAAATAATCGATATCTTCTCCTCTTGTCACTCTTGGATCAAAGGGAACGATTTTAAATAAATTTCTGTGTATAACCATCGCTCCTCCAAAAACAAATGGAGTTGGCTTTAATCGTGGTTCGCTGCCGATTATCTTATCAAAAGCAGCTGCTTTACTGCCAGAACTGTCCCAGTATGTCATCCATGGTTACCTATCCACGTTATCATAATAGTTATGATCTTTATTTAAATAATAGCCGGCTAGGCCGTCAATTGTTTTTCCGTAAAGCCTACCGCCTATAAATTCCGTAGCTACAGAGATAAAATCTTCTTTCTCAAATATTTCATCATCATCAATAAGTATGGCTGCATCTGCGCCTAAAACGAAAGGAATATATAGACACATATTCCTTACATTGGCATAACCGGATAGGGACATCAGGCTCATTGATTGTTTACTTAATGTATATTCCTGCGCCAGATCCTTTATTTTATTTAATTCATCAAAAGTAACGATGTAGGTCTGAACATCTAAACTTACTTTTTTCACGATGGAACGTACTTTTTTAAATGCCTGGTCAAGTATTTCTTCAGCTGTAGGAGATAACAGCAGTACTAATTTGTAATCCTCATCCTTCAGTATTTTCATACTGTTAAGGGTTCTTTCTAATGTACCATCTTCATCTATGGGTGTGGGATGGTCATATACCATATTTCCTTCCTTCCAGCCTGTATGTGAAGGTCTTGACCAGTAAGTCGGGATTACAATAATATTTTTCATGATCTATTAACTCCTTTATAAACATGGTATCTTCATCTACCTGTTTGGATATTTCTTTATTTATCTATTTGCGTATCAATCCCAGGTATATTTCCATGTAGGGGCAATTCATGAATTGCCCCTACTCAGCAGGTTACTCTCCACTCATTACTGTAAATATTAAACTTTTTTCCTCGTGCGAACCCTACGAGCGTTATACCGAATACTTTAGAAAGGCTGACAGCTTTGGTGGTCGGGGCAGATCTTGAGATAAGGATGGGAACTTCAGCTTTTATTATCTTGAGTAAAACTTCAGATGATATCCTGCCGCTTGTGATGATCATTTTATCATCCATCGGCATCCCTTCAAGAAGGCATCTTCCAATAATTTTATCAAGCGCATTATGCCTCCCGATGTCCTCGATAAAAAAGACTACCTTACTTCCGCTGCAAAGTGCAGCGCTGTGAACACCGCCTGTTTCCCTGAAGAGTCTGGAGCTTAATTGTGCCTGTCTGATAACCGTTATTATTTCATTGGTGGTAATATGCATATTTGATTCAACCTTTTTACATAAAACAGCATCAGCAGCGTTGTAGAATGAGCCAGGGCTCATACATCCGGGCGTTATAAAACGTGTATGTCTCAAATCCTTTAAAGGATCAATTTGTTTTTTTATCTCAACTCTTACAATGCCATTTTTTTCATTGTATTCTGTTCCGATAATATCTTCTTTTGTCCTGATAAATCGCTCAGAGAAAAGATAGCCTGCAGTAAGGTACAAAATATTTTCAGGAGTACAGATGATGGTTGCAATTTCCTGATCATTCAGAAAAATGGTAATTGGCGTTTCTGTAACAATTGTATCAGAAAGATTTTCTTTTTTATCTCCGGTGATACGTATAATAGGGAGAGTCTCTCTTATTTTCATTTTTTTCCCAGTCCCACAAGGAAAGTGTATAAGGTGTACCGGTCTCAATGGAGCTTTATTGTATCCCCTTTTTTTACTGTTCCGCCTTGTATCACCCGCGCAAACACACCTTCACGGGGCATGATGCAGTCTCCAACCTGAGTATAAATTTCGCATTTTGTGTGGCACTCTTTTCCAACCTGTGTGATCTCTAAAACTGCTGAGTTCCCGACAGATATTCTGGAACCAGGCTTCAATGAGAGCAGATCAATCCCCTCTGTATCAATATTTTCTGCAAAAAGACCGGGGGTTGTATTTAATCCTTTATTCTCCATCTTTTTGATACTTTCAACTGCAAGCAGGCTTACCTGTCGGAGAGTATTATGACTGGCATGAGCATCACCTTCAAGACCAGTATTTTCTATAAGGGAACCTTTTGTTACCTTCTGTTTTTTCACTCCTCTTCTACTGCTGATACATACTGCAACAACTTTACCCGGAACCAATTTATTCTTCATCGCTTATTGTGCATCCTCCGATAACAAGATCGCCTTTATAAAATACAACTGCCTGCCATGGAGTAACGACCCACAGGGGTTTTTTTGAAAGTGACCTGTCATTGTCCATGCTTTAATAAGATATAAAACCAGGTTCATTTTATAAACTATTATTTGAGATAAAACCATACTAAAGCATTTTTCTCATTTTAATTAATGCTGACGCTGTGAGATATGCATCTTCCAATGCCCGGTGTCTTTCCTTACATTTTTGAGGTATTCCAAGCCTTTTCAAAACAGCATCAAGGTTATGATATGTCTTCTGTGTAAACAGTTCTTTTGAAAGTGCGAGCGTATCGATTATTTGGTTTTTTATATCTATGAGTCCGAGAGTTTTAATAAAATACCGGAGGAAACCAACATCAAAGGGGGCGTTATGTGCAACAAGCGGATAATCTTGAATGTAGTCCAGGAATTCTGGTAAAACTTCTTCAATGGTTTTCGCATCTTTTACCATATCATCTGTAATGTGATTAATACTTGTTATATGTGGTGGAATTTCCTTGTCAGGATTAACCAGCGATTCGAATGCATTATTGGTTATTATTTCATCATCTATTATGGGAACAGCTGCTATTTCTATTATCATATCACCCTTTTCAGGGTACAGTCCAGTCGTTTCCAGATCAAAAGCAATTAATTTTTTCATGTTTAGCTATATTTAAGACAGCCGTATAGATGGGCAGAGACGCCTTTTATAGCGCCTCTGCTCTCGTATGCACATTTTTTTCTACTTCTTTTTCCAATCCCTAATAAATACAGCATACATTATCGCTTTTTTATTCAATTCTACTTTATCTCAGCCCCTATAACAACGGCTGCGATCACATCGATTGGTAAGAGAACGATGTCTATTCTTCTGTTGTTCCCTCTTCCTTCAACGGTTTTATTGGTGTCAATAGGCTGGAACTCACCTAAACCCATGGATACCAATCTGGATGCGCGCACATTAGAAACATCTATAAAGTAGCGAACAACTGATGCCCCTCGTGCAGCAGAAAGCTCCCAGTTTGTCGGATACTTTTTTTTCAGTGCCGGGGAGACAATGGGCTTGTTATCTGCATTTCCTATGACACCAATGAGATATCCGTCTAATTCGCTCAGAAGAATTCCAATCTTGGACAAAATAGTCTTCCCGCCGGGATTTATTTCAACACTGCCCACATTAAACATGTGCTCACTTACAACATCCAGTACGATACCAAGAGTTCCTTTAAACACACGAACTTTTCCATCCCGAATTTCTTCATACAGCAATTCGTTGATCCTTTCAAGAACGATGTCTATGAGCTCTATAGTCTCTCTCTGAATTCCTTCGTATACTTCAAGAGCCGTTAACAGTTCTTCATTTTCATCTGTTAAGCCCTTGACCTGATTCGTGAGGCTTTCATTTTTAGCTTTTATCGTTCGATTTTCCGATTTTAACTGGGCAAGCTCCTGGTTAATCTCCCGTACACTGGTTTCCAATTCATCTTTTTCCATCCGTAATTCAATGATCTCTGCTTCCTTTTCCTGTATTTTCTCTTCAATGGTCCTGGTTACAATCATGGGGTCCGGTGCTTCTGCCAAGAGATTTTCTATCTCTTTATCCTTTTGGGCAATCTTGCTTTCCAGCTGGGCAATCTTGCTTTGGAGATCTGCCTTCTCTGATTCAAGCGTATCAATTGTTGACTTTAAACTTTCCTTATCCGATTTAAGCTGAGAGTTTTCTGATTTGAGCTGAGAGCTTTCTGATTCAGCAGACTCTACCTGCTGGTTACACTTCTCAAGATCTGCCTGACATTCTTTGTCTCCACTTGCATGGATTAAAACAGCTGGCAGGAGTAATAACATAACCAGGAAAAAAACAAAATAGACTGATTTTAACTGTTTTTGCTTCATTTTATAACCTCCGTGGATATTTTTAATATCATTATACAGCTTTTAAAAAAAATGTCAAGTGTGCTAAAAATTATTCTTGTAAAAATTACTGTTGATTACAAATACATTCCAGGCTAAAATAACAATGTTTTTTTCAAAGGAAAAAAGATGAGGATCATAAACTGGTATATTCTCTTTGTTATTCTCTTATCACTAAAAACATTAGCACTTTACGGGCAGCAGGACAACAGCTATATAATGGTGAGGAGCTATTATCCAACATCCTCCTCTTTGGACTACCAGAATCTTTATCTTTATTCTGCGGTTCACTACAGCCCTTTACAAAACATTGTTATTCATTTCACTCTTAAGAAAGGGCAGGGGGAACCGGGATACTACCCCGTCGGGTACTTCAAAGATGCTAACAGGGGATTCTATGAGAACGGAAGTTATTATATTTTACTCAAGGATTCTTTCCTGTGTAATAAGATAATACTGGGAAATTATATCCCTAAATTTGGTCAGGGTTTATTATTCGGGGGCAATTTCCCTCTTTTTCTGAGCAACCCGTACTATGAGCTTGCCAGGTATCGGGATGGTATTTCCCCGACAGGCAGCTCATCAAAGACAATTCTGCTTGAAGGCATCGCTTTAGAGTATGAGTATGGGAATATGTATTTCAGGCCGTTTTTTTCCTGGAACAGATACGACTGTTCAGCATGGGAGGAGTTTCCCCGGAAATATTCGTGTAAAACAAACCTTTTCACCAGTATCAGGGGTGTTCCTGACTATGAGAAAAGTAGTCGAGAAAAGAGGAATAATCTCGCAGAGTATATTGCCGGTATAAATGTTTCTGCTCGTTGGGACGGTTTAAAGGCAGGATCAACCGTGACCTACACCCGTTTCAACAGGCTTATCGATCCTTACTATAATTTTGATCCGGAAAAGGGAAATAAGACCGGGCACTGGTACAGGGGTAAAGACCTTCTCTCATCAAATATTTATTTTAAACTGTACCGTCCGGTTGAGCTTTTCGGCGAGATTGTCTGGACTCTTCATTCCAACCTCTCCTATTACCCTGAATTCAATGGAGGATATACTTCCGCGCTTGGTTTTTCAGGAGGAGCACGGAGAAAGATCAACAACACGGGAATGATCCTATGGGGAGCCTACCTTCCTGCAAACCTGGTAAATCCTCATGCTCTTGAGCTGCCGGATGGTTTGAATAACCTTGCATGCGGACTGCTCGGTATTCATTATTCAAAAAGTGCAAGGAAGTTTACAAGCTGGGTATATGCGTACAGTGAGCTCTACAATAAAGATAATCCGGATTTTGAAGAAGGTGGCCTTGCATACAGTTACAGTTTACAATATCCTTTTATGGGAAAAACAACATTGAAAGTAAAACAGAGCTTCGAAGTAATAGATCATTATTACTATGCACCAAATGTTTGGTCTTATAAGATATCGTCAAAGGTATCTGTGAAACATCTTCTAACTGCTACAAGCAGTCCTGTTAAAAGCAGTCCTGCCGCAACCAGTCTTATCTTCAGGGCCGAAAGCCGTATGGGCAGTCCTGCACACGAAAGGCTTAAAGCAGGTGTCGGGGTTTCTGCAGAGGTTCTTTACGATAAGAAGGAATTCAATACATCGTTTCAGATAATGTATTATGTTACACATAATGACCGTTTTGCTTATTTATACCCATATGAAAAACCGCTTTATAAGTGGAGCTTTATGCCCGCGGCATTACATGGAAACGGCTTTTTAAGCCTGTTTACTTTTGTAAAAGATTTTAAAGATAATTTCACTTTAGGTGCAAAATTAAAATACAATCGTGATTTCAGCAACTGGCGGAACCCTAAGGCTACCATCTATGTAATAAGTGAATATAGCTTTTAAAATAAAACAATAGGTAAGTAAACGATCTTTCCCTTCCTTGCGGAAGCCCGAAAGGGAGAAAAACCCAAAATGGATTTCAAGATTTGTATTCATTACAGCTTAGATAGATAGATAGATAGCTATGAAAACAAAATTCGGTTGGATTTTTATAAAATATGAAGCAAGAGCATTCTAATGGCACTGAACCAAATGAATCAGATGATGTACCGCATAATTTAATGCTGCTAGAAAGGGGATTATTTCAAAAAATATTTTAATATCACGATGCCTTTTGACTTATCAATGAAATAAGTAACTCAACAAAATCTGGGGATTTAATAATTTTCTTAATTTTAG
>JAUVYC010000250.1 GCA_030603285.1 Spirochaetota bacterium | reverse complement strand
ATGGAATCTCAGGGATTTTTTATTTTTTCACCAAATAGGAAATTCTTCAAAAGGGCTTTATCCTTATCGGAGAAAAAGTTTTTAGAATATTCAAGGCGGCTCATACCTGCTGAGGTTTCATAGAAAATTCTGGATCTTCCGAATTTCGCACTGGTCGACGTATATTCTTTAACATTCCTATATGCTTTTGATTTGTAGTCCATGGCCGGTTGGAAGAAAAGAGAAAAAATGCTTTCATCCCGGATGAAACGCAGTCTAAATGATGAAGCGTGGGTATTGCTGACACCTTTCATTTCAGATTTCTTTTTTACCGTAAAAAGATCAAGAACCGCAGATTGTGGTATTTCTGCTTCCGCTTCAGTTCCTGATTCTTCCAAATCAATATTTTCAGAAATTATCTCATCGCTCAGCGTTTTTTCTGCACCACTGATAATCCTATAGTAATCATCCCGTCCAGGTATTTTTTTTTGAAATTTAGAAAAATCAATATAAGTATGGTATAAATTCCATGTTTGTAATATCTTTTCCCAGAACAATTCGTCATAATTACTAATGATCCGCTGAGATATTTCCTTAAGCGATGGTATTCTGCGTACGAATATCAGGTTCTTCTGTTTACACTTAGACCAATAATCTTCTGATAGACTGACAATAAGCTCAATCATTCGGTCATATTTAGGGTGGGAAGGTTTAGATCCATAGCATCCGTTATATACCTTCGAAAGTTTCCTGAGAATATCAGTGTCCATCTGTTTGGAGAAATCAGTAGATTCTTTGCGTTCTTCATCTATAGAATCTTCTACGTTATCTTTAGATGGCGAAAAGCTTTCGAATCCTTCAAGGTAACCGAAAAAAACTCTATTGTTTGCTTTTTTCAAATGCTGTACCAAACATTTCTGGTAAATGGCAAAGAAAAGCTCACTCTCAGGATTGCTCTTTAAGTCTGCCTCGATAGCTTGCTCATCCCTGTATTGATATTTAATACGACCGGCCAGCCTTCTGTATCGTCTAAGAGCAATCGCTTTTAATAAATATTCTGATCGTGTTTTCTGTTCCTTAGAGGATAGATCGTCATTAACCAGAAGAGCTTTTACATCGGTAAAATAGGAAATAATATTCTCAATATCCTTAAGAGAAGTGTGATTTGGGGTTGCGGTGAGCATTATAACACGATCTGCAATACGTCCTGTCTCTTTATCTCCGAAAAAACCGGATGCTGTTTTTACACGTAGACTGTCACCATCTTTATTACGGTAATAATGTGCCTCATCCACTATCAGGAGATCGAAGGGTTTGTGACTAAAAGCTGAAGTAATCTTTTCACGCAGACATTGGCCCAGGTACTTCGCCCTGCTGTAAGAATCATACAGTGTATTTTTTGGTCTGGTTTTTCCAAAAAATGCTTTGATCTTATCAATGTCTGGGTTGCCATCTCTATCCTGGAACTCACGATTTACATAACTAAAAGATGTAGTTTTAATTAAATAGAAATGCCTGCAGCCATCTTCAGCTTTCAAAGCGAGTTCTGTTAGATTCCTGCACTTAACGAACTCGTGAATGGGCAATCCGCCAGGAGAAGTTTTTACTATATCATCATTGTGTTTATAATGGTTGCTTAAAAAAGTCATAAACTCATTCTGCCAGTTTGCAGCAACCACTTCCCGCGGGGCAATCACCAGGATACGGGCATCCGGTTTTATCCTCCAGAAAAGCGAGCATACAGCAAGGGCCTGCATTGTTTTGCCCATGCCTACTTCATCTGCTAAAAGCGCAATTTTCTTTTCATATAATAAGTTCCAGATATAGGCTGTACCTTCCGCCTGTTTGTCGAACATGGAGGACTTTTCTTTACAATAGATCCAATCCTTGTTTTCCCGGTCAAAGCTAATATAACGGGAAACGATCATAGGCGTAATATAACCCATATTAATCATGTTAGTCGCTTATAATTTAATTCGTTTCGAATATATTGGATCCATTTCCTATCACTTTCGTTAAATCGATTAAACAATGCTGGTTCATTAATTTCGTCAACCATTTTTTGATTAATTGAATTAGATAGTGATTTTTCTCCAGGCCTTTTTATCTTAGAATTCAGCATACGTAACAAGCTATTGATCTCTTCCTGAAGGAACCACTTATAGACAATGCTTGTCGTATTATCTTCAATAATAACACGGATTTTTTCTGATATTTCAAACAAAGATCCTGGTTGTGTTTTTAGCAGAATCTTTAATTTTTCAGTCGATTCCATTTCTTCAGAACTGATCAAGTTCCTGATATTTTCGAATGCAGTGAACATTGTATAGTAAGAAAAAGTTTGATCACTGTATTTAACCATGGTATTATCATCTATCTCGTCAGCGTTATACTGATGATCGATTAGATCTTTGTATGAAAGTTCATACCAATCGATGTTCCTTTCAGTATCACTACTGTATTCAGGATCCTGGGCCCATGAATGGAGTAGTTCGTTGAAACTGGTAAATCGCCAAACAGGCCGATTCTCAGGGAACAGGTCGATTATCATTCCATTATAACTTTCCTCTTCTTTCCCCTTTACGCATCTAAAAACAGTGAAGATGTGCTCTTTTAATGCATATGCGATTTTCCCGAAAGGAACATTTTTATCTTTGGAAGAAGATTCGATCGGTACGCTCTCATCAACTCCGGGAAGCCGCACTCTAAAGTTTCCTCCAGTCACTTTTCCCTTAACGGAAATTTTATAAAAATCACTGGCCCAATCTCTGTAAACCTGTATCCCGAAAGGAAGGGGCTTAATCAGGAATTCCTTATCTCTATCCATTTCTTCTTTTTTCATGAACTCAAGCCGGTCAATATTGAGCAAAGTATGCGGCATCAACGCCTTAAAAGTTTTTGTTTTAATTGGTATGATTATTCCTGCTTCAACATTGCTGCTGTACTTTGTATTTGGAATATTCATACCCGCTGCGGTAAAATTCCAGGAACCAACTGCAAGGCGGGATCCTGTTAACCACACTTTAGCGTGGCTCATTTCATGTTCTTCTGCAACCGATGATCCATGACCGTCATCGTAGAATTTGACTGAATGATTTTTTTGTAGAGCTTCCTTTAGGTCTGTATTTAACCTTATTCTATTATTTTTTACATCTGGAATGATTCCAACCGAGGCTCCTTCAGACATCTTTGGGAAAATGTGTTTATCGATTAAGTTCGTAAGATAATCGGAGAAGTATGGGGACCACACGAATAGTTTTTCAGTTATGCCTTTAAGAATTTTTTCTAAAAATAGATCCCCAGAAAGTGAGTGGAAGAACTCCCAGTCATCTTCACCAGCTTTATTTGTGAAGTCTTGCTCAGATATAATTTTCTTGCCTGCACAGGCGTTGAAAAAACGTACTATGCGTTTCCAGTTATCTATGCTTAGTATCTGCCTGGCCAGCACAGCTTCACGGTTCCTGGACCAGCCGGCAACCGTGAGGTTTGCTGAAGAGGCAACAAGCCATGCTCTGCCATCCTGAGCTTGTAAAAGTATAACCTTGGGGTGAAATACCCCGTCCTGAAACGACAGCCCGGATTGACCTTGAAAACTTCGAAGGTCTATAGGATAAAACATTATTGCAGTTTTTTTACTCTCTGAGAGATCGATTGCACGATGGTCATAAAAAAAACGCACATCTGTACCTATTTTATTGATCTTTTGGTAGAGTGCTTCAAATCCCATGTTTTTTACAGGACAGGGGGGGTCTCCGATTAAAGGGGGAATGATATAATTTTCTACAAAATAGGGGCTCAAGTTGAAGGAGGTGAACCACGCCTTTTTCAAGGGACCCGCTATACGGAGATCTTCGATTATTTTTCTATATAGAGTATATAGTTTCATACTGCAGTCATTCCATTATACAGAGAAATCAATGTGTTCAGGTAATAATCATGGATCCACGGAGGATGTCTAAGGTCGATAGTATCTTCCTTTGTTGAATGAATCTTTACTGTATGCAGAATATCTTTCCCGCGAAGGGAAAACCATGAAGGAAGGCTTCTGAAATACATTATTCCCCTATGGTATTCAAAGAGGCGTTTAATAAGCTCTTTGGGATTCGAACACAAGAGTATCTTAATGATCCTCTTAAGCCTTTCAGAAGATGTGCTGTTTCCTGAAGCGATCTTTTTTATTCTTT
>JAUVYC010000190.1 GCA_030603285.1 Spirochaetota bacterium | reverse complement strand
AAAATAGTTGTGCCCACACTTTTTTTGGCAAAAAATAGCATCAGAAGCTATTTCCTTACACCATAGAAAGTTATGAGATTTGTTGTTCTAAAAAAAGAGAAAAAAAGTCGAATTTTGACCATGAAGTGTCAAACATGGGGTCCAAATGTCGCTGCGTGCTGATCCCCTGCAACACCGGAAATTGGAACCTCTTCCCCAAAGAACACCTCTCTATCAGTTTTAGCCATGACGCCGCTCGACGATCGCAGCCCGGGCATTATGTCTCTCGGGATACCGAGCCATCCCATAATCTCCTGGTCCCAGTCGAGTGTATGGATGTTCAGTAACATGGTGCGCGAGGCATTCGAGTAATCCGTCACGTGGTACTTTCCACCCGTGAGATTCCATATGATCCATGAATCTATGTTCCCCATACAAACATTGCCCCTCTCTATATTCTCCCGCACCCCGTTTACTTCATCTATTATCCATTTGATCTTGCTCGCAGAAAAGTAAGCGTCTATAACGAGACCCGTTTTCTCTCTCACCGTGGACTCATATCCTTTCTCCTTCAATGCATCGCAAATATGTGCTGTCTGCCTGCTCTGCCAGCATATCGAATTGTAAACCGGCTTCCCCGTTTCCCTTTCCCAGAGGATCGTGCTCTCCCTCTGATTGGTGATCCCGATAACAACAATATCTTTCGGTGTCACCCCACCCCCTTTTAATGCTGACTCGGCACATGCAAGGACAGATTCCCATATCTCTATCGGGTCATGCTCAACCCAGCCCGGGTTTGTATAGATTTGCCGTATCTCTCTATAGGCCATCGAATGGACCTCCCCACTGTGGGTAAAGAGGATAACACGGGTGCCTGTTGTTCCCTGGTCTATTGCAAGTATATAGCCCTTTTTCATCTTATTCGTTCCCTTATTAGTCGCTGGTGATTAATTCCCAAATTAGCAGAGATCTATAATCATCAGCTCAATAATTAGTGCCTACTTATTGTATTACAAGGTGCTATTTATTGACCATTATTTGTTATATTCAAAATTACCTATTATCCACCACGCACTAATTATAACAGTTTAGCCTTTTATGCCTATCCATGTGGGTCAAAGCTCATACCACTGTACGTTGTGAGATGCAGGATAACGTGTCCCTGTTTCAGAATGGGAACAAAAATACCTTTCTGCGCGTATGGTCAAGATTTCCCTATATCATTGAGTACCCTCCATCCACTATAAGTGTTTGTCCAGTACAATAGTCTGAATCTGAAGAAGCGAAATAAAGCAGTGCCCCCATAAGATCGGTTGTTCTACCGAGCCTTTTCATCGGTATACTCTCGGTAACTTGTCGTGTCCATTCAGGATCTTTCATGGCTTCCTCTGCCATTCCAGTGTCTGTAGTTCCTGGAAGAATAGCATTTACCTGAATGTTATAGTCTACAAGCTCAAGCGCAAAAACTCTGGTGATTGGAAGCACAGCACCCTTAGTCGAGCTATAAGCACAGAGGCTCGCCTGCCCACCAATAGCTGCGATAGAGGATATGTTTATTATCTTTCCACTTTTTTGCTTTTTCATCTCATTTGTTGCTGCCTGAGAGCAAAAGAACAAACCCTTAACGTTCACCGCAAGCAGCTTGTCCCACATTTCCTCTGTCGTTTCCTCAACAGGAGCTATAAACAGGATCCCTGCATTATTTACGAGAATATCGATCCTTTTGTATGTTTTAACTGTTTCGGCAACCATTTTTTCTGCATCTTCTTTCAGGCTCACATCTGTACGCACAAAAATTGCCTCCCCTCCTGATTGATTTATACGCTGTGCAACACGCTCACCTGCTTTTGGATCTATGTCCGCTATTACAACATGGGCACCCTCTGCTGCTAAACCAGTGGAATACGCTTCTCCAATACCCCTGGCACCTCCTGTTACTGCCGCTACCTTACCTTTCAATCTCATTGAATCCACCTCCTTTAAAATATTTTTTTATTATCACCTGACTCCCGGGTTTTTCTATTATCTTAAAAGCGCTTCTGTAATGGCATCTAAAAACTCAGGTAACTCAGGTGGAGTTCGACCGGATACATGGTTACCGTCAATAGTAGCCGCCCAATCCGCGTTAAAATCACCACCCATGGATATCACCGCATCTTTAGAGGCAAGCCATCCGGTGATTTTCTTCCCCTTCACCAGGTCAGCTGCTGACATTGGAATAGGACCATGACACATATACGAGAGAATCTTTCCCGCTTCGTCTGCATTTTTAAGGAATTCAAGTGGTGTCCCTGCCTCAATCATATTCCATGGACAGAATGCACCGGGAATCAAAAGTCCGTCAAACTCACCCATGCCAATTTCGGAAAGTTTCTTAATATCATAGTAACTCTCAGGTATTTCCTGGAGTGGCACAGACATTCCAAAGTTACCCTGGACAACTTCCAGGCCAAGCAATGGAGGCCGGGCACACACTGCACCTGTGAATGTTCCGATTATTATCTTTGCTCCCCGGTAAAAGACCACCTCCAATATCTCCAATAACGGCACCGTTATTGTATGCTGCATTAATAAAATCCAAAACTTTTTCCTCAGTCGACATTATATCGTCGGAATGGCCACCAATTATAACCACTGCATCATAATCTTTTGTTGATAGATTTGTTATAATTCCCAAGACCCAAGAATACCCACACAACACATGTGAAAAGACCACCATGAAGCAGAAAAAGCAGAAATTACTTTTCAAGCGCAACTCACTACCATTTTGCTTCCATCCTATATAGATAATGCTGGTATGTCAAGAAAATTGGAATAGCTGAAAGTTGTGGAAGGATTTATGTAAAAAATAGCGGGCATACCTCACCCTCCGAAAATTGATTTTTAATAAGCCAATTAGACGCCAGTTATTTCGTTCTTGAATTGATACATTATGCGGAGTTCAGGATTATGCCACATTTCTCGAAAAATGCTTTGAATGAAGGCCTGCATTTTGCCAATTTCTTTACCTCTGGGAAAGCGCACTATGTCAAGTTTCAATTGCTCATATGGTAGTGTGAAGTGTCCCCCGAAACAAAAAGGGAATGAGTAATTATGTAAATTTTACTCCGCCTACCAGGCTGTAACCGGTTCGAGCCTTCAGCTCTCAATCTTTCCCTCTTTTAGAACCTTCCTCTCCCTGGAAATCACTGCCCAGAACCAATCATTTGCCTCAGGATTGTATCCCTTGACCTTTATCATTTCAGAGATGAAAAAAAAACTTGACCTTCTGGGGAGGAATAACTAAATTATGTATATACCACAGGGGGGTATGGTATAACCTATCTTGTAAAGGAGCTCGCTTATGAAAAGAATAACCTTCGTAAACATAAATATCGTGAACAAGCTGTTGCTTTTTCTCTCGCTGATGGTCGCTTCCACACTGCTTTTGTCAGCTGTTCCTGTATTTGCAGATCGTAGCAATGAAGCTGAACACTGTAAATCTTTATCTGTCACATCAGGGATGATGTATGGCATGGTGGGTCAGGCAATGATGGACGGATTAATGAAGGACCGGAACGCTCCTTATAAATGGGGGATGATGGGCCCTGGGATGATGGGTGGCCTTTTCGGAAGTAGAATGATGCTTTTTTCATACGGGAGGATCGTCATGTGGTTTATAATACTCATTTTAAGCGGTGTTGTCGTATATCTTATTGTGCGATTCCAGAAGAATGCAGGAAGAACTGGACAATTTTCGCAAGAAACACCTCTGGAAATAGCACAAAAGAGATACGCCAGCGGTGAGATTACAAAGGAAGAATACGAGAGTATTAAACATAATCTATAATATCGACACTGAATATTTGCAGTCTTCTAAATGAATCTTATGAATACTACTAAGTATTCATTGATATTAATAAAATCCGAACTATGAGAGGAAGCTATAAAAATTATAAATTATGTATTAGAACCTGCTGGTTCAATATATTCTACCTGCTAACGTTTTAAAAAAATAACAGGACGGTCAATTAATAGTTAATCCGATTAATAATTCCCCGTGCTATACTTCCTCTTTCGAAAAGATTGCCATAAGTTCATCGATCACCTCTTTACTGCTTTGGCCGTTATTTTTAATTGCATCGGCCACACATCTGTCAATATGTCGTCTTAATATCAGCTTGCCAACATTGTTGAGGGCAGACCGGGCTGCTGATATCTGATTTACTATATCTACACAGTACTTTTCCTCCTCAACCATCTTCTGTATGCCCCTGATCTGCCCTTCGATGATCTTCAATCTCCTGAGCGCGGATTTATTAATAGGATGTGGCCCGCGTTTTTCAGAATATATTTGCTGTGACTGTTTTATTGCTCCCTTATCAACCGTCTTTTTCATGATACTATCTCCTTTTAGTATATAAGAGTAAAAACAACAGCTACTATCAAAAGGTTTCGCCTATTCCTTCTCCACCACAAAATATGACGTCTACCTTATCCAGCCCTGCTTTCTTTTATGCACTCCCCTGCTCCACATCGGTTGCAATAACCCCAACAGCTTTTCTGAGCCCAATTCTTTTAACAATCTCCAGGGTGAGTTTTTCAACAGACAATCCAAGAGGATTTGCAGCTTTTAATTTCTGTGCCTGTTTTTGAGCCTTCTCCAGGTCCCCAATCCTGATGGTGATATCCAGCTTTTTTTTGTCTCTCAATACCCCTGCCTTTACATGTTTTCCAGGACTGGTTGAAGCGACTCTATTACGGAGCTGAGCGCTGCTTTCAATCAGCTCTCCATCATAACTGATCAATATGTCTCCCTGTTTCAAACCTGCTCTTTCTGCAGGACCTTCCGGTACTACATCAGCGACTATTACACCTTTGAAATTCTCCTTAAGCTTGAGATTCTTTGCCATATCCGGTGTAATATCTTGAATATTCACACCCATGTACCCGCGTATAACTTTTCCATATTTAATGAGTGACTCAGAGATTGCCTTAACCATATTGGATGGTATTGCAAATCCCAGACCCTCTGATCCCCGTGAGGCTGACACGATAAGGGAGTTGATTCCTATTACTTCTCCCTTAAGATTTATGAGCGGACCGCCACTGTTTCCGGGATTAATTGACGCATCTGTTTGAATGAAGTCTTCATAACCCGTTGGTCCAAGTACACCGATATTCCTTCTGTTTTTCGCACTTACGATTCCAGCGGTTACCGTCCAGTCAAGTCCTCGTGGAGAGCCTATTGCAATGACCCATTCACCCACCTGTATGCCATCGGAGTTCCCAAGCTTTGCATATTTCATATTCGGGGTCGGCTCAATTCTTATAACCGCAAGATCCGTTGAGGGATCTCTTCCAACCAGCTTTGCCGTTTTCCTTGATCCATCGTAGAGCTCTACCTCAATTGTGTCGGCATTTTGGACCACGTGATTGTTCATAAT